>URYO01000112.1 GCA_900552195.1 uncultured Sutterella sp.
AGAAGAACGGTACTCACAAAAAACTCCGTCCTGATCCAGCCGGTAATAAACCTGGCGATGCGGCTGCATGACCAGCATGAGCCAGATCACAAACGCAGCGACGCCGGGCACGATCAAAAGCGCCCACGGAGAATCAAAGATCAGGCTGTGGGAGAAGCGGCTGATCACGAACAAAATAAAAACGAAGAAAGCGAAAGCCCAAGCACACTTCTTGGCGTCAATTAATTTGAAGCCGGGCTGAATGTAATACCAGCTGATTTCGCTGGAATTTCTTCTCGAACTATCGCTTGCAGATGAATGCGCCATGGCGTCCTGTTACCTTATCTCTTCTATAGCTGTAAAAATGCTCGGGATCGGAGTATGTGTCACGTTCGCAATCGGTGACTTCAGTCACACCGGCCTGCTTTAAAGCTTCCTTGGCGAAGCGGGCCAAATCCAAGTGCCAGCCACCCTCCCCGATCGATTCCAATGCATCGTCGGCCGCGGCTTTAACAGCAGATGCCCGGTAGTAGTCAGCGACGTCGACTCTCACTTCGAAATGATCTTTGCGGATGTGCGGTCCGATCCAAGCGATGATTTCTTCTTCATCGCCGATTTCTTTTCTCATGGCTGCGACGGTGGTTTGCAGGACTCCATCGGCTAAGCCTTTCCATCCGGCGTGAGCGGCTGCAACAATGGTTCCTTTTTTGTCGCAAAGCAATACCGGCACACAGTCAGCGGTCATCACGACGCAAGGAATACCGGCGGCAGTCGTAAATTCGGCGTCTGCTTGTTCTTCAGTGTTGTTGTCTTCTGCCCTGACGACTCGAGAAGAATGAACTTGGCTGAGCCACTTGGGTTCGGCGCCTAACATATCGGTTACGATCCTGCGATTGCCGCGAACCGAATACTTATTGTCTCCGACATGATTTCCGAGATTGAGGCCGCAAAAACCGTCTTTGTCTCCATAAGCGCCAGCGGACATGCCGCCCGAGCGCAGCGTGAAGAAAGCTCTAATGTTTTCCGGAGCGTTCCATTCAGGAACGATCACTTCCAATTCCGGTTTACTCTGCATAGATTACGCCCCTATTCCTTTGTACGTTCTATTTTCCAGTTGGAATCAGCGTCTTCATCGTCATCACCGAAATCAAAGTCGTCCCACGAACTGATTTTACCGACGGCTTTCTGATTCTCTGACAACTCATCGTTATTGATCATCACAACCGGATCTCCGAAGACTTCGGAAGGTCGATCCCACGGACTAAAGCCCAGCTCATCCATCAAATCTCTGAAATCCTGAGGCGGCTCGGCAAACCATTCCATCGTTTCTTTGGTGACCGGATGGATCAGCCCCAAACGACTGGCATGCAGCGCCTGTCGATCGAAAGAATTCAGCACGGAACCATCTTCTTTGGGTTTGGGAAGCTTATTGCGGTAGAGGGGATCTCCGATCAGCGGCAGGCCGATGGATTCCATGTGCACTCTAATTTGATGAGTACGGCCGGTTTTTAATCGGCAGGCAACCCAAGAGAAAGGTTTGCCTTTGACTTCTTTCTGATCAATGCAGCGAATATGCGTGGTCGCCGGTTTGGCTCTTCCGCCTTTACCGATCGTAAAGCGCAGCGGATTTCTGGGATCACGCTCAATCGCTGCTTCAATGACTTTATCTGCAGGCGCTTTGCCTCTGGTGAGCGCCCAATACTCGCGTTTTACAGTGCGGGCCTGAAGCTGCTGAACCAAATCGAGCATGGCTTTTTCGTTTTTCGCCACCACCATCAAACCCGTGGTGTCGCGGTCGAGACGATGGACAATACCGGCGCGAGGCAGTGTTCTAAAAATCGGGTTGTAAGCCAAAAGACCATTCAAAAGCGTGTCGTCCCAGTGCCCAGCGGCCGGATGTACAACCAATCTTGCGGGTTTATTGATGACCAAGATGTCGTCATCTTCGTAAACCACGTCGATGTCCATCGGCGTAGCAATGAAATCCATATCTTCAAGGCGAGGCTTAATTTCAACGGAAACCTCATCACCGAAACTCATTTTTTCTTTAGGTTTATCAACAGTTTTGCCGTTGACTTTGACCAATCCGTCTTCAATCAGGGTCTTCAGACGAGAGCGGGAAATGTCTTTTAAAGAAGAAGCCAAGACTTTATCGAGGCGCTCTCCGTCAAGATCGAGGGTAACTTCAAAAGTTTCAATTTTTGAAGATTCCTGTAATTCGGTTTCTTCAAAAGCCTCAGTCTGACTATAATCATCTAATTCAATATTCATTTTGACCTTAAGTTCTATGTCTTTTGCCCTGAAAACAATAATCAAGCGGACATTAACGGCCGCCTGTCTGGGTTCTGTTATTTTAGCGACTACATCGTGCAGTATGTTTAAAGGGGTTGAAGACCCGACGGAAGGCTGGACGGCTGACAAACTGTATGTCGAGGCCCGAGACAATCTGAATGAAGGCAACTACGAAACGGCCCGTGACTACTATCAGAAGTTAGAGGCCCGTTATCCTTACGGTCGCTATTCTCAGCAGGCCCAAGTTGAGACTGCTTACTCTTACTTTAAAGAAGGAGAACCGCAGCAGGCCATCGCAGTCTGCGATCGTTTCTTAAGGCAATATCCTGAGCATCCGTTGTCCCCGTACGCCCTCTACATTAAGGGCATTGCCACCCTGGACGAAGATGAAGGCTGGATGAGCTATCTGACCCGTCAGGACCTTTCTAAGCGCGACGCTCAGGCTGCGCGCGATGCTTTCGATATTTTCAAAGAACTGGTGCTTCGTTTCCCGAACAGCCGCTACGCCCGCGATGCCCGCGAACGTATGCATGAGCTGGTCGAGGCTCAGGCCAAGTACGAAATCAATACCGCCAAGTATTATTACGTTCGCGACGCCTACATTGCCGCCATCAATCGCGCTGAAAACGTTCTTCTGAACTTCCAGACTTCTCCGCAGGCCGAAGAAGCTTTGATCATCATGCGAGACAGCTATAACAAGCTCGGCATGGACGACAAGGCTGCCGATATTCAGCGCATTCTTGATGCCAATAAGAACCGTGGTTCCTATGATACCTACCTGCGTGCTCAAGAATTTGAAGCCGCAAAAGCTACAGCTGCTCCGAAAGACGGCGCAGCAGTCAAATAAACTGTTTTAATGCGCAATAAGAAGTTTTTTGCCGTGACAGGGGCGGCGTTGCTGCTCTTGGCCGGCTGCCGCACTATTCCTCAGAATCCTGAGCAGATGACGTGCAGCGATTTGCAGTATCTTGCCGAGGAATCTATCGATAAACTCGGTCTCCCATTTTTTGCCACTCAAGTTAAATATCCCGGCGATTGGCGTCCTTTTGCCCGTAATCAATGGATTAAAGAAGGCAGCCGTGTTCGCGTCCGTGACAACAAACGCGATTACCTTCAGATGGAAATGCTGGAGATCGGCGGAACAACCATGGAACAAACGCCTTATCGTGTCCGCATTCCCGTCGCACAATGCAAAAACGCTAATAAAGAACGAATGGCCACTCTTGAGTACAAAAATCTGATCATTGATTCTCCTGAAAAGATTTCCCGTACGGAAGCGATTGACTTCAAAGGAAAAGAGTCTGTTGATTATCTTGCTCGTCTAATTTGTGGTTTTCAGCCGATTCCGGCTTTGGACAAAACACAGATCATGGCTCAGAAGTGGAAGAACTGCACGCCTGACTCTGCAAGCTGAGTTCAAAGCCTGTAATTTCACATATCCGAAAACTTGCCTATTTCACCTCAGATGCAAGCGTTGTAGTATCTGTTTTTCAATTCATTCTCTACTGCAGAACTATGTCTCTTGTATCGGTTATCGGCGCCGGCTCTTTGGCCAACGTATTTGCGAATGTCCTTCATGACTTTTTGCCGGAGTTCAAACTCCATTCTGTCTTAGCTCGAAATCAAGAAAAGGCCCAAGTCTTTGCCTCGAAATACAACTGTTCTGCTGTATTCAGCTTTGAAGATTTTCTGAAAAATGCAGCTCCAGTGGTCGTCGAGCTCGCCGGAGGCGCGGCACTTAAGGAATATACTCTGCCGATTCTAAAGTCCGGGAGAACATTGATTTGTCTCTCCAGCGGCGCATTTACTGACGATGCTTTCAAGCAAGAGGCGATTTGCACCGCAGCTAAAAACAACGGCCGAATCTGTATCGTCAACGGCGCCATCGGAGGATTAGATTTTCTTCAAACCTGCGCTTTGCAGCGCGGTGCATCAGAAGTTGTTATTGAGACAACCAAATCACCTAAATCTTTGCTCGGAGCGCCCGCCTTAGAAGGCAAAACTCTGGACTTAACCAAGAAGATGGTGGTTTTTGAAGGCGGAGTTCAGGAAGCAATCAAAGGTTTTCCGAAGAACATCAACGTCGGCGTCATTACTGCGCTGGCATCGGAAAATCCTCACACCAAAGTTAAGATTGTTTCCGATCCCGAGGTCCATAGCAATACACATAAGATTATCTATCGCTCTGCTCTGGCCGATGCTGTGATGGAATTTTCCGGCAAACCTGATCCGGCAAATCCGAAGTCCAGCACCACAGCCGCGCTGAGCGCGGCAGCTTGTCTGAAGAACCTTTACAGCCCGATTTCCATGCTTCGACGTACAGGCGGTTTACCAGTTCTTCGTCCACATCGTTCGGCAGGTTGATGGTAACGCTGATAGAGTGGTCTACCCATTTCTGGATACGTCCCTGCATCTTGACTTTCATCAGCCAGTCCACATCATTGGAAGTTGCTTTATAATAAGGTGACTTCTGTACCAGCGCATCTACCTCGTC
>URYO01000113.1 GCA_900552195.1 uncultured Sutterella sp.
TTCGTAACGGTTGGGATTGACCTTACCGTCGCTCACATGGCTGGGAGGCAGCGGTGTGGGAGAGCCTTTGGCTACTTTCATGCCCGGTTCGCCGGGGATGTGGCACATCACGCAGACATTCTTTTCCGGAGTAATCGGAATGTAGGCTGCGATCGGATGCGGAATCATCGGGGGAGCAAACTTGGCGAGCTCAGAGGACTGAGCAGGCTGCTGTGCATACACGGCAGGGGCAAAGACCAGTGCAGCAAGAGAAAGCATGAATAATTTTTTCATATGAACTCCTATTGAGTTTTCTTTGAATCTTTAATCGGGCGAATTCCAAACTTAAGGCTGTTTTCCGGGCAAATGCTCACGCATTTACCGCAGTTCGTACATTCTCCGGAAGCGTACATACCGACTTCCGCCGCTTTCTTGAAGTTAATCACTTGCGGTTCGGGGCAGACTTTGATGCAGTCGCCGCAGCGGGTGCACGTATCATTGTCAAACTTGACTTTGGTCAGACCGATCTTTCCCCACAACGCCCAGAAGGCGCCTAAAGGACAGAGATGGCCGCACCAGCCGCGTTTTGTCACGGCAAGGTCAAGCGCAAAGATTCCGAAGACAGCACTCAACAGACCTAAGAATCCTCCGTAAACGATCTCACGCCACAGAATACCTTGCGGGCTGATGGCTTCAAAAGCTGCCGTTCCCGTCACAATAGACAGAATCAGAGCAATCGCCAGAAGCACATAACGCGTACCGGAAGACAGAGACAGAACGTTCGTGTTGATGCCTAACTTCTTACGGCACCAGAAGGCAAAGTCCGTCACCAAGTTCATCGGACACACCCAGGAGCAGAACGATCTGCCGCTTACAACCCAGTAGACAGCAAGGATGATTCCGGCTCCGATCATGGATTCCGGTGAAAGCCAATACTGAGCGACCAAGCGCTGCAGAGCGGCAAACGGATCAGCCAGCGGAACGGTATCAAAGATTCGAGAAGAAGAAAGATCACCTGCAAGAATCGGATGACCGAGGACTTTCCAGCCGAAGCGGAATGTCCCGATGAAGGCGAGCAGAATGCAGAACTGAACAAAACGGCGCGCAATCGTAAAACGATAGCGATGCAGCCATTCTCCGAACGTGCGGGGCGCGTCCAGATGACGAATTACTTTTTTGTTTTCCATCATGGCAGCTCCGAATTCAGGAAGTCGAGGCCTCCCGGAGGAAGCGGCTTCCCGTCTTTACTCGTCATCGGTGCGTCGGGCACAGCTCGAGCATCGAGTTTTTCCTTCCAGCCCAAACGATAGTGGTCGCCGATCTTACCGAGGAACGCATCCGGATCAACAATGTTGATGGAAGGTTTATCGGTCGGGCAGCTATGCACGCACAAACCGCATCCGGTGCACTTATCGGGATGAATTTCCGGTACGAACATCGCATGGTTACTGATCTGACGCGGCTGGCTCACGATCACGATCGCCTTGTTTTGTTCAGGGCAGTCGCGATAGCAGATTTCGCAGCGCAGACCTTGCCAGGACAAGCATGTGTAGTGGTCGATTGCGGCCACACCCATCTTTGCCTCGGTAATGTCGGTTAGTTCGTGCGACAGCGCTCCGCTCGGACAGGCTTTCACGCAGGGAATGTCTCTGCACATGTAGCAGGGAATATCACGCGGCGTAAAGAACGGTGTTCCAGGGGCGGCGATATCGTTGAAACGGGCCAGTTTCAGCGTGTCGTAAGGACATGCTTCCACACACAGTCCGCATTTGGAACAGGCGGTTTCAAACTGATCAGGAGGCAGTGCTCCGGGCGGACGGGGAACAAACCCCTGGGCTTTGGCGGACTTCTGCAGGAATAAATCCCAAATCAGACCGGCGCCCACGCCGACGGCAGCAACTTGCAAACCTTTCTTTAAAACGTCTCTTCGGGTTTGGTTCGTCATGGAAGATACGGAGAGCCGTCCCGGCCCTCCCGTTCAAAAGTTACTGAGCCTTATAGACCTTGACGGCAGATTTCTTGAAATCCGGCTCTTCGGAAATCGGGTCTGTCGCGTCAATAACAACCTGGTTGGTCTGAACTTTTCTATCGAAGAAGGCCAGCCATGTCATTCCTCTCGGCATGAAGTTACGCTGGTTGGTCTGAACAATCGCCTTGACCTGACCGCGGCGGCTTTCGCAAACTGCGACGTCACCGTTCTTCAGGCCGCGTTTTTCAGCATCCTTCGGATTCATGTACAAGAAGGAGTTCGCCTGAGCACGTTCAAGTTCAGGCACTCTCATGGTCATACTGCCGGTATGCCAATGTTCAAGGATACGGCCGGTGCAGAGCCACAGATCATATTCCTTATCCGGCTGTTCAACAGGAGCAGCGTACGGACGGAAGAAGATCTTAGCCTTGTTGGGCAGCGGAACCGGTTTCGGATCCGTGACACCGAACAAGTTGCCGGTCGGGATTGCCTTGAAGAGCTTACCGTAAAAAGCGTAACCGCCTTCCCTGACATACGGGTCATAGTCCTGGTTGAAGCGGTAGAGGGTTTCTTTACCGTTGACAACCGGCCAAATCAAACCGCGTGTTTCGGAGTTCATATAGGTTGTGAAGTCAGCCAGGTCATGGCCGTCGCCCAATGTGAACTTACGATATTCGTTGAACAGGGCCTTTTCAGGGAACCAGTTCAGGTTGCCCGGAGCGGTTGTGCTGTTGATCTTACTGACGAGGTCAGGATCAGGCCAAGCCACCTTCAGGTTATCAGGACGTGCAAAGAGAACGTCATAGAGCGTCATGTCGGGTTTGATGCCCATCTTCTCGGCTTCGTCGAGAACGCTCGGCAGTTTACCGTCGGTGTAGCCGTCAACCTTGAGGCCCGGAACCGGCTGTTCGCCCCAACAGTCTTTAACCTGCAGACGTTTTGCAAATTCCATCATCATCCACAGATCGGTACGAGCTTCTCCGGGAGGATTGGCCATCTGCTGCCAGCCTTGTGTACGACGTTCGGCGTTGCCGTAGAGACCCCATTTTTCGAAGATCATTGCTGCCGGCAGAATCAAGTCGGCGTACTGGCAGGAGAATGTCGGATAGGCATCGGCAACCACAACGAAGTTTTCGGGATGGCGAGCTGCCTTAAGCCAGTGATTGGAGTTCGGTGCAGCCTGGAAGGGGTTGACAACCTGTGTCCAAACGAAGTTGACAGAATTGTCTTCCATACCGCGGAGGATTTCCATGTAAGCACGGCCAACCTTCGGGTTAATCGTCTTTTCAGGGACACCCCAAATCTTTTCACTCTTCACACGAGCCGGTTTCTGAGCAACCAGCAGGTCGGACGGCAGACGGTGGCAGAAAGTACCGACTTCACGAGCAGAACCGCAAGCGGAAGGCTGACCGGTCAAGGAGAAGGCACCGTTGCCCGGACGAGCGTGTTTAGCAAGAAGGAGATGGACGGAGTAGATCAGTTCATTGACCCAAACGCCTCTCTGATGCTGGTTAAAGCCCATGCACCAGAAGCTGAGGATGTCGTTCTTCTTGTCGATGTAGATGTCGGCAAGGTTCTTAAGTTTCTTCTTGAAGTCTTCCAGGCTTTCGTCAGGGTCGCCCTTAGCGATTTGTGCCGTGAAGTCCAAGGTGTAGGGTTCAACGCCTTTTTTGAAGTCTTCAAACGAGATGCTCCAGTGAGCACCGGCTTTGCCGCCCTGCTGAGTCTGTTTGACTTCTTTGCCGGCTAATTCAGGACGGCTCTGAGCGATGGCTTCTTCCTTGCTCAGGATGATGGCGTTCTGTTTAGCCTGAATATCTTTTTCTTTCGGAAATGCAAACTTGTCGGTAGGACGCATACCGTAGCCGATATCCATTCCGCCTGCGGCGAAGATGCAGTGCTTGTTCACAAAGTCGTGATCAATTGCGTCACGGTGAACTATTTCTCTCAGGATATAGTTAAGGATAGCCAAGTCACCATTCGGAGCAAAGATGATCGTTTCATCGGCCATGTTAGAACTCATGTTCTTATAGGTCGTAAGATTGATGATCTTCGTCTCTTTGTGCGTCAGCTTGCGGTCGGCAACGCGAGACCAAAGAACCGGATGAGCCTCGGCCATGTTATTGCCCCACAAAACCATTGTGTTGCATTTTTCAATGTCGGAGTAATTGTTAGCCGGCTCGTCGATACCAAATACCTGGTAAAAACCAACCACAGCGCTCGCCATACAGAGACGGGCATTCGGGTCAATGTTGTTAGAACGCCAACCGGCTTTTACGAGTTTGCTGGCTGCATAAGCTTCCGGAATGGTGTACTGACCGCTGCCCAGAATTGCAACGCCTGTCGGTCCTTTTTCCTTGTAAACACGTTTGAACTGATTCGCCATTTCGGTGAGGGCCTCGTCCCATGTCACCGCTTCAAACTTTCCGTTCTTATCGAATTTCCCGTTTGTACGGCGCATCAGAGGCTGTGTCAGGCGGTCCTTTCCGTAAAGAATCTTGGCATTGAAATAACCTTTAATACAGTTCAAGCCCCTGTTAACGGGTGCGTCTGGGTCGCCTTTTGTGGCAACAACACGGCCATCCTTTACGCCGACCTGAAGCCCGCAGCCTGTCCCGCAGAAACGGCATACGCCTTTCGTCCAAACGATAGCGCCTTCGCTGCTCTGAATCGCAGCTTTAGCAACTTCGCTCAGAGGTATACCAACCGTCATAGCTGCAGATGCAGCCACTCCGGCTTTCAGTAAATCACGACGTTTAACTTGGGGATTATTAATCGTCATATTGTCT
>URYO01000114.1 GCA_900552195.1 uncultured Sutterella sp.
TACTGACCGGCTATTAATAGCCTAAGGATTTCAGCACTTGAGCGTCATCGCCCCAGCCTTTACGAACACGTACCCAAACTTCGAGGTAAACGTTCTTGCCGAGCATCTTGGAGATGTCTTCACGAGCCAGGCGTGAGATTTCACGCAGTTTGGCGCCCTTCTCACCGATCACAATGCCTTTATGGCTTTCGCGGTTGACTAAAAGGGTTGCGAAGATTCTTGCCTGATCATCGGTTTCCTCCCATTTATCGATCATGACGGCAATACCGTACGGCAGTTCGTCACCCAACAAACGGAAGGCTTTTTCACGAATAATCTCAGCCGCTAAGAAGCGCGGAGATTTATCGGTGTAGATGTCATCTTCGTAAAGCTTGTCGCCTTCAGGCAGATACTTACGAATCACGTCAAGCAGAACGTCCAGCTGACGGGTCTTTTCGGCGCTGACCGGAACCACATCGGCAAACGGGAACTTCTCCATGGATTCCTTGATCAAAGGAAGCATGGCCTGACTTTCTTTAACTTCGTCTGTCTTGTTGATCGCCAAAATCACGTTCTTGGCGTCTTTGCTCAGAAGGTTCAGGACAACCTGATCTTCAGGACGCCAGCCGGTGGCTTCAATCACCATGACGACAGCATCAACATCGGACAAACTCGAGCGGACGGACTGATTCATACGAGCCAGAAGTTCGGATGAATGCTTCGTCTGAAATCCCGGTGTATCGACGAACAGGTACTGAGCATTATCAGTGGTCAAAACGCCCATGATCCGATCACGAGTCGTCTGGGGTTTCTTGCTGGTAATACTGACCTTTTCCCCGACCAGCGCGTTGATCAGCGTGCTCTTGCCGACGTTCGGACGGCCAATCACTGCAACATAACCGCTGCGGAAGTCTTCAGATTTTTCAGTCTCTTTATTTTCACTCATAAACTTAGCCTTTCAAATTTCTAATGGCTTCGCTATCCAGAGCTTTCTGAGCTGCATCCTGTTCTGCCTGACGGCGAGATTTGCCCACGCCCGTCAGTGAGATTCCGAGGTCGGGGATATCGACCCGAACTTCAAATTCCTGATCATGAGGCGCACCTCTGATCTCGACGATGTCATAAAGAGGCAATCCGAAGTGCATCCTTTGGAGCACCTCCTGCAGATTCGTCTTGGCGTCCTTACCGAGCGTAGTGGGTGTCAGCTGGCTGAGCATCGGCTCATACAAGCGAATAATCACAGTTTGCGCCTCTTCAAAGCCGCCGTCGGTGAAAACCGCCCCAAAAATGGCCTCAACTGCGTCGGCAATAGTTGACGGACGATGATTTCCGCCGGTGTGTTTTTCACCAGCACCGACCTTGAGGAAATCGGAGATGCCGATTCGCTCGGCAATTTCTGCTAAGGCAGACTGACTGATAAGATTGCTTCTGAAACGGGATAAAGACCCCTCATCAAAATGTTTATCTTTTAAAAACAAAGCGTTCCCGATCACGCAATTCAGGACCGAGTCGCCTAAAAATTCCAGACGTTCGTTGTGTTCCGCACTGAAAGAACGGTGCGTCATGGCGCGGCGCAGAAGCTCTTTGTTCTTGAACGTATAACCGATTCTTTCTTCTAAGACTGTTAAAGGAAGCATGGGAGATCCTTTTAATTGAAGAAACCGATGCGGCTCGGTTTCGAGACGTTCATCCAAACCATAAAGGCTCGGCCGACTAAATTCTTTTCAGGTACAAAGCCCCAGTAACGGCTGTCCTCGGAGTTGTCGCGGTTGTCGCCCATGACAAAGTACTTGTCTTTAGGCACCGTGCAGACCAGACCGCCGGGAACGTAGTCGCAGGCTTTCGGGTCAGTGTGGCTCGAGAGCGGATAAACACTGGAGGGTGCTCTCGGATTGAGAAGCAGATGGTGCTCGGTCTTATCGAGTTTTTCGAGGAACTCTTCTAACGACTGCATCTTAGCTTCATCGTAGTACTCACCGATTTCGCCGATAGGAACGGGTTTGCCGTTAATAGAAAGCTTCTTGTTGATGTATTCGATCTTATCGCCCGGTAAACCGATCACGCGCTTGATGTAATCGATGTTTTCGTTGGGCGGATAACGGAACACAACCACGTCTCCGCGTTCGGGTTCACCGATCGGAAGAATCTTGGTGTTGAGCACCGGCAGTCTCAGACCGTACTGATACTTGTTCACCAGAATCATGTCGCCGGTTTCCAGCGTCGGCATCATCGAGCCGCTCGGAATACGGAACGGCTCAAAGAGGAAGGAACGCAGGATAAAGATGAAGAAAATCACCGGGAAGAAACCGGCCGTGTATTCCAGCCATTTCGGACGGTCTGTCGAGGCCTGAACAATCGCATTTCTTGCGGCAACGACCGTCTGCTCCCCTCTGCGCAGGGATTCGGCATTATCGCGGTCAAACTCAGTCAGTTCGTCCTGGGCGACGGCACGGCGTTTCGGAGCCCAAATAAAAACATCCAATACCCAAAGAACGCCCGTGAAGACGGTCAAGAGAAAAAGGATTAAAGAAAAAGTCATTTCAAATCATCCGATTGAGGGGTTGTTATTTATCGTCTTGCTGAAGGATGGCAAGGAAGGCTTCCTGCGGGATCTCCACAGTACCGACCTGTTTCATACGTTTCTTACCGGCCTTCTGTTTTTCCAGAAGTTTGCGTTTACGCGTAATGTCGCCGCCGTAGCACTTCGCCAAAACGTTCTTACGAAGCGCTTTGACGTTTTCTCGTGCAATCACATTCACGCCGATCGCCGCCTGAATGGCCACGTCGTACATCTGACGCGGAATGATGCTGCGCATCTTGGTCACGATTTCGCGGCCGCGTGCTACTGAATTGGCACGGTGAACGATCGAGGACAAAGCGTCGACTTTATCGCCGTTAATAAGAATGTCGATCTTGACCACGTCGGCGGCACGATACTCTTTGAACTCATAGTCCATAGAAGCGTAGCCGCGTGTTAAGGATTTCAGCTTGTCGAAGAAGTCAAGCACGATTTCAGCAAGCGGCAGGTCATAGTGCAGGTGAACCTGACGGCCGTGATAGGCCAAGTCGAGCTGGACACCGCGCTTCTGATTGCACAGTGTCATAACAGCACCGACGTACTCATCGGGCACGAAGATCGTCACGGAGTCAATCGGCTCACGAATTTCAGCGATCTTGTCAACCGGCGGCAGCTTGGACGGATTTTCTACGTGAATGACTTCGCCGTTGCGGAGAAGAACTTCATACACGACGCTCGGAGCGGTCGTGATCAAATCCATGTTGTATTCGCGCTCGAGTCGCTCCTGCACAATGTCCATGTGCAGTAAGCCGAGGAAGCCGGCACGGAAGCCGAAGCCCAAGGCCTGAGAAACTTCCGGTTCGAAGTGCAGCGCAGCATCGTTGAGCTGTAGTTTAGTTAAAGCATCGCGAAGTGCATCGTACTGGTTGGATTCCACCGGATAGAGACCGGCAAACACCTGGCTCTTCGCTTCTTTAAAACCGGGAAGTGCTTCTTCAGCGGGTTTGGCGGCATTGGTAACAGTGTCGCCCACACGAGCGTGTTTCAGCTCTTTAATACCGGCAACCACAAAACCTACCTGTCCGGCAGAGAGCTCGGATTTGGTCTGAGACTTCGGTGTGAACACACCGACCTGCTCAACCAAATGGTTGGCGCCGGTAGCCATTAAACGAATCTTGTCTTTAGGTTTGATCGTACCGTTGACAACACGAACCAGCATGACAACGCCGACGTAATTATCAAACCAAGAGTCAATAATCAGCGCCTGCAGCGGAGCGGCAGGATCGCCCTGAGGTGCCGGAATCCGCTCAACCACACGCTCGAGAATCTCATCGATACCCATGCCGGTTTTTGCGGACGCTTCAATGGCGTCTGTTGCATCCAGACCGATCACATCTTCGATTTCTTCTTTAGCCTCATCCGGGTTCGCGCTCTGCAAGTCCATCTTGTTGAGAACCGGAAGAACTTCTACACCGAGTTCAATCGCGGTGTAGCAGTTAGCCACGGTCTGGGCCTCAACGCCCTGTGTTGCGTCCACTACGAGAAGCGCGCCTTCGCAGGCGGACAAGGAACGGCTGACTTCATAGCTGAAGTCGACGTGTCCCGGGGTATCAATCAAATTTAATAGATAGGTCTGACCGTCTTTAGCCTTATAGTTCAGCGTTGCTGTCTGGGCTTTGATCGTAATGCCTCTTTCCTTTTCCAGATCCATAGAGTCCAGAACCTGGGACTCCATTTCGCGCTCGGAAAGACCGCCGCAGCGTTGAATTAAACGATCGGCGAGGGTGGATTTTCCATGATCGATATGCGCGATGATGGAAAAGTTTCTGATCTGCTTCATAGCAATCCTTTGACATCAAACGTTTTGGTGTCAAAACGAAAAACAAAAAGCACTGATATTTTTGTGAGAGTGATCGCAGTCAAAACCCGAAGTCGCTCACAGAAATAGTCAAATGCACCAATAACTTAGTTTTTAACTAATTCCGCGGAATTCCCCGTGCGTAAGCGCGGGGATGGATAGCGGATGGCCGAATGTCAATTCGGCCGTTGATTTTTATGTATCTCTTGATAATAGCAGTTGTGGCGCCGTTTCTGACAGAGATTAAAAAGTAACTTTTTGTCCAAAAACGTTTGCCCCAAAGCATCCTTCGAATCTGATTGAAGAATTCTTGACGAATTTTCAGA
>URYO01000115.1 GCA_900552195.1 uncultured Sutterella sp.
ATGATAGTTGCCCGCCAGCGTGATCTTGAATTCGGGATCGGCCTGCTTGATGACTTTGATTGCTTCGCGCATGGCTTTCTTGTATACAGTCTCATCATTTCTTTGGGCATTTGTCTTGGACGCAAAAAAATCTTCGGACTATCACTGGGCGCAACTTGTGTTTTGTTTGTCGGTTTGATCGTAGGTTACGCCGGTGTCAAAGTTGACCCGGCGATGATAACGTTCTTTAGGAACTTCGGACTGGTTCTTTTTGTTTTCTTTATCGGGCTGCAGGTTGGTCCGTCTTTCTTTGCGACTTTCAAAAGCAGCGGATTCGAGCTGACCGGCTTGATGCTGCTCGCTGTCGGATTAAGCCTTTTAATCACTATTTCACTGTATTTCTTATTTTCAAACAGTATTTCTCTTCCTGAGATCCTAGGCATTATGTTTGGGGCGGTCACAAGCACGCCCGGCCTCGGAGCAACACAAGAGGCTCTCCAGTCGTTAGGCTCCAAGCAGGATATTACTGTCGGATATGCTTGCGCTTATCCGTTTGCGATTCTTTCTGTGATAGGAGTAATCCTTGGCCTGAAGAAGTTATTTGGTGTTAACTTAGCTCAGGAAGACAAATACTGGGAGGACGCCCAGCAGGTCAAGAACAGGGCTCCGATTTTTTACCACGTCAAAACAACAAATAAAGCGCTTCAAGGCATCACACTGAGAGAAATCAGGGAAATTATCGGACGTCCCTTTATCTGTTCAAGAGTTTTGCATGACGGCACCATTACCAGCCCCACCGCCGATAGCTTAATTTATTTGGGTGATCGTCTGCGAATTGTTTCCAATGCAGAACATAAAACTGCGGTTTGTGCCTTTTGCGGGGAAGAAGATCCATCCATTGACCTTGCAACCGCTCATTCGCCGATACGTAACGAACGAATCAGAGTGACTGATAGCAAGATGAACGGAGTCATGATTGAGGATCTCCATCTTTCAAGATTTGACGGAGTCAATATCACTCGAGTAACCAGAGCCGGTGTTACGTTCTTCCCATACAACACGCTTCGCCTCCAATTAGGAGACACGTTGAGCTGTGTGGGTCCTAAAAATGCCATTGCCCGTTTGGCAGCACTGATGGGGAACAGGGAAAAGCAGCTGGAAAAACCCAACGTAGTAGCAATTTTTGCCGGTTTGGCCTTCGGCGTGATCATCGGAGCTTTTCCGATTGCTTTCCCCTATATGCCGATTACGATCCAGCTGGGATTAGCGGGTGGCCCGCTCATTGCAGCGATTCTTCTCGGTTACTTCGGACCAAGGTTTCATTTGGTCACTTACACAACCCACTCCGCAAATCTCATGCTTAGAGAGTGGGGACAGGCGTTCTTCCTGGCAAGCGTAGGATTAGCAGCCGGAGAGCCTTTCTTCAATTCGTTTCTCAACGGTAGCGGCTTCTTCTACGTCGCTCTCGGCTTGCCGATCACCATTATTCCTTTGGCAATTGTCGGTATCTTGGCAAGAACACGCTACTGTATGAATTTCCATTCAATTGCGGGCCTTCTAGCCGGGTGCTCAACCAATACCTCCCTGTTAGGATTTGCCTCCAGTTTGTCGGATAAAGGTATAGCGCTGATTTCTTATTCAACGGTTTATCCCTTAGCTATGTTCCTAAGAATTATCTCGGGACAAGTGCTTCTAATGCTCTTATGGACTGCGTGACCAAAAAGCATAGGACGGATACTCAGAGGTTTCCGGTGTATACGTATTTCAGTTTCTTCTGAGCAATATCCTTGAGCCGATAAATGGTTTCAGCCGGAGTAGGCGGCAGGTCATCGACCTTATACCGCGGGAAAAACCGACTCAAATGCAGAGGGATCTCAGGCGATATGGAAGTGATCCATTCAACCTCCCGTTCCATTTCTTCCGGATCGTCGTTCTTTGTCGGGATTACGAGTGTGGTGAGCTCTACATGACATTCGTGTTCGACGGCCGCTTTGATAAATTCTTTAACGGTGTCGAATTCGCCCTTAACGTAACGGTAAAACTCGTCCGAAAATCCTTTCAGATCGATATTCAAAGCATCGACGTGCGGCAGAAGTTCATCGGCGTACTTTCGGACGAGACCGCCGTTGGTCACAACGACGGATTTCAGTCCGGCTTCATGCAGCAGCTTGGAAGTGTCCCGAATAAACTCAAAACACACAGTTGGTTCGTTATAGGTAAATGCAACACCGATGTTTCCCGGTTCCTGCCTGCTCAAATCAACTGCTAGATCCGTCAAGCCCTCAGGAGTGATCAAACGGTGAGGGCAGTTGTCCGGTCCCGCCATCGAAATAGAGGCGTTCTGGCAGTACGGACAGCGAAGGTTGCAGCCGTAGCTGCCGTAAGAAAGAATGTAAGTTCCCGAGCAGAAACGCATCAGCGGCTTCTTTTCGATCGGATCCAAAGCCAGGGAAGTTGCCTGTCCGTAATTGATAGGAACAATCTTCCCGCCGATATTGGATCTTGCTCTGCAGAAGCCGATCTGACCTTCTCTCAGCTTACAGAACTTAGGACAAACGTCACAAAGAACTTGTTCGCGGTTCATATCAGGAATGTCTTACGACTTTAAAGCGATACAGCTGAACGGATTCGTTTTCAGGAATACCGGCCTTTTGTTTAGCAATACTGACCTGCTGAGCAACCGAGTCCACACCTTCAAGATCCGGCAACAGCAGTCCGCGTCGGCTGCCTTTTTCAACAATGACGCCGTAAATCTTCGGATCAAGTTCTGCTTCAGACGAGATCTTTTCAGCCGGTTCCAGGACATCAACCTTGTAGACAAGGTATTTGAGTTCTTCAGGCTGTACCGGAGGAAAGCGAGGATCACGAGAGCAGGCGGATACACCGTTAGCGATAATTTCAAGGGTAATATTGGCTTGTGTTGGCTCCGTTGTACCGATGCAGCCTCTTAAGCGTCCGTGTTCATGAAGAGAAACGAACACGCCGGCTTTTTTATCCATCATATCTGCGGGCAGATTATTCGGAAGAGGTGCATATTGCCCGGTCTTAACAAAAGTTTCGACGCTTAAACGAGCCAGCTTCACATACGGATCTTCTTTCCCGAGTCTTTCGTGATAGTCCTTGTCCTCAATAGCCTCGAGCTTGTCCAAGAAATCACGATCCGGGTCAGGGCCTTCTCCTTCAAAAGTGGCAACGCCGTAACCGACGCCGAACGGGCCTTCGTAAGAAAGGACATGAGCGTCTACTTTTCTGCGGTCAAACGCACCGGCCATAATGACAAAAGAACGATGGCCGCACTCAGCCGCGGATTCGCAGACTTCAGGCTTGATGGTCATCATGCGCAGGAAGTCAGCGTCTTCAAAGCATTCCATGAGTTCTTTATCGAACTTTGGACCTTCGGGAGAGAATCCGTAAGGGCCTTCGGCGGTAAGTTTATGAGATAAGTCGCCGCTCGCAATCATGACCACACGTTTGCCGGTTTTATCGGCAACGGCGGAAATCGCTTCGCCTAAACGATAGTGGTCGGCAATTGAAAGCCCGGACAAACCCACTCGCACGAGTTCAAAATCATTCAGATAGTCTTCTAAGAAGAGGAGCGGAACGACGGTGGCGTGATCCAGCGAGGGATCGCGTTCGCCTAACGTACCGGCGTGCATGTGATGTCCCTGGCAATAGCCTTCTAGCTGATGAACAAAATCCTCGTCATAGGGAATTTCGACGCGAGCCTGAGGAGCATTAAAGCGGGACAAATCTCCGCAGGCGCTCTTGCCCGGAGAGATATGAAAATAATCCGCATACATAACGGTGTGCGGAGTCGTCAGAACCACAGTATCCGGCTTAAAGCGGGCTAAAAACCGCATGGCCTGCTGATAGGCGTTAATGGTGTGCTGGATTCTTTTTTCTTCGCCTTTGCCGACTTCAGGAATAATAAGCGGCGGGTGAGGTACGGCAACAGCTGCGAGTACTGGCATTTCTTTGACTCCCTTGAACGGACCGATAGAAGGTCGTTCTTTTCATTAAGATTTTTCAAGTATGGACTCGAAGAAACGCCCTCTGAGCCTGAAGAAAGCCAGATTGATTGACGTCCTCCTCGTCATAAACACCGAGGATTCTATTCCACCTCTGCAGCGGCCGTAGCCTAGTGCTGCAGCAGATCTCTGTGGGTTCCTGCTGGCAGCGGCCTTACTGCACCGCTCATATCACAGGCTAACCGGGCCCGTCCGGCCCTTAGTACATTTATCGCTCCGACCAAATCCGCGTTGGCGCGGTACCCGCAGGCAACACACGCAAAAGAGGCTTGCGTTTTTCTGTTCTCTGCAGAAACCAAACCGCATTGCGGACATGTTCGGCTGGTGTTTCTGGGATCAACTTTGATCAGTTTTCCGCCTTTGCGCTCCAGCTTATAGGAGAGCATCTGGAAAAAGCCATACCATCCCTGGTCCAAAATTGACCGATTCAAACCGCGCTTCTGCTTAACCTTTTTACCCGGATTCTCTTTTGTTCCGGCAGCAGAAGCCGACATGTTCGAGACCTTCAGATCCTTAACGAACACAGTGCTGTGGTTTTGGGCAATCTGTGTCGAAGTCTTATGAAGGAAGTCTCTTCGGCTGTCGGCGATATGGCGATACAGTCGGGCTATTTTACGTTTCGTTTTTCTGCTGTTCCTACTCTCTTTTTT
>URYO01000116.1 GCA_900552195.1 uncultured Sutterella sp.
AAATATCAGCAGCAGCACAATGCAAATCATGCCTTGCACCACCATGCCCACCCTGCCCGGAGTGTATTTGTCGGAAACTCTGCCATCAACGGCGGGGCTTTCGCTGTTGCCGGCTCTCCGCTTCAGGAAAAAGAAGGCATCAAGGACTCTCCTGAACTCATGCTCCAGGACATGATTAAGTCCGGCCGCGGTTTGAGCCACGTCGATCTTCTGAAGAACATTGTTTACGGTACTCGTCCTGCTTTTGATTTCACCGTCAAGTACGGTGTTAAGTACAAACCTTTCGTTCAGCACTTCGGCGGCCACAGCGTCCCCCGTATCATGCAGACCGTTGAAAGTACCGGCGGCGGCATCACTCGTCCGCTCGTTGAAGCAGCCAAAAACCTCGGGGTGGACATGCATTTAGGCTGCGCCGTTACTGACCTTATTCTCAACAACGAAGGCCGCGTCATTGGCGTCAAGGTTCTTGAACGTCATGACTATCGCAAAGAAAACTCCGGCGTTCCTCAGGTTTACGGTGCCAGAAAAGGTGTGGTCGCTGCCACCGGCGGTTTCTCTCAGAACGTTGCTTTCCGTATGCAGCAGGATCCGACACTCGGGCCGAACCTTGAATCCACCAACCATCCCGGCGCCACCGGTGAAGTTCTCCAGAATATGCTGGCCATCGGCGCTCTTCCGATTCAGCTGGATCAGATTCAGCTCGGACCGTGGTCTTCTCCTGACGAACGCGGCTTCGGCTTAGTTTCTCAGTTCAACACGATTGCCGGTTTCCCGAAAGGCATCATGGTTGACAAGCGTACCGGCAAACGTTTCGTGAACGAACTGGCCGACCGCAAAGCTCGTTCAGACGCAATCCTCAAGCAGCTCGACGAAAACGGAAAACCCGTTTATCCGATTTGCTTTACCGACAGCGTCGGCGTCAAACAGGCTCAGACTCTTAAGAACGGCCTGAAGTACGGTGTTATCAAGAAATTTGACACTTTAGGTGAACTTGCCGATGCCTACGGCATTCCTAAAGAAGCTTTGATCAAACAGGTTGAAGAATTCAACGCCTATGTCCGCGAAGGCAAAGATAAGCAATTCGATCGTCCGCTCGCACTGGCTATCGAGATTAAGAAGGCTCCGTTCTATGCAGCCCGCGTCTGGCCGAAAGTCCACTACTGCATGGGCGGTGTCGGAATCACAAAGAACGCTGAAGTCTTAAACGTCAGAACACAAAAACCGATTCCCGGGCTTTACGCAGCAGGTGAAGTAACCGGCGGAACACACGGTGCCAGCCGTCTCGGCGGATGCGCCATCGCTGACGGTCTTGTCACCGGCCGAGTCGCCGGAGACGCAGTCGTCGCCAACACTCCCGTCAACCTCGAATAGCCTCACCACGGAAAGGATAACAACATGAAATCGCTCAATCTCCTCGTCCTCGCTGCCGCATTATTTATCGCCCTTCCGGCATCCGCTCAGCAGGTAAAGCCCTATCACCAGAACATTAAAGACTGCGCCGCCTGCCATACCAAAGAAAACGCAGTTGCCGGCAATCAGTTCGTCACGCCCGACAACAAAGCCTGCTTGACCTGCCATCAAAGCTATGCAGCTGTCGCAGAAAAAACCAAGAACCTGAAGAACGGTGAGCCCAATCCGCATGCCAGCCACCATTACGGCGAAGGCATTGTCTGTACGGCCTGCCACTCCGAGCACAAGACTTCTCAGGTCTACTGCAACAACTGCCACGAATTCAAATATCAGATTAAGTAATTACTCGAATACTCCCCAATACGACCCAAAGAGGAAAATAAAATGAGACTTTCTATCATCGCTTTACTCCTTATGTCTGCCGGAATCGCCAACGCCGGAGTTGTTACGCTCAACGGCTCCAACCTCACTCAGGACGAAGCCTGGGCCATCGCCGAAGGCAAAGACACCGTCGCCATCGCTCCTGAAGCCATGGACCGCCTCAAAAAAGCCCATGAACTTGTTCTTCTGGCAGCCAAAGGCGGCACACCGGTTTACGGTCTGACCGTCGGTGTCGGCCTGAACAAAGACAAACCGCTCTTCAAAGCAAACGGCGAACTCTCCGAAGAAGTCATTGAAGCTTCGAAAGCCTTTAACCACAATGCTCTGAGAAGCCACTCCGCTGCCATCGGCCCCATGATGTCCAAAGAACTGACTCGTCTGCAGATGGTCATTCGTTTGAATACCCTTCTTGCCGGCCAGACCGGTGCTCAGCCCTACGTTGCCGAGCTCTATAAAGAATTCCTGAACAAAGGCATTACACCGGAAATCCCGTCCCGCGGTTCCGTCGGTGAAGCCGACATCACGATGTCTTCTCACGTCGGCGCAGTGATGATGGGTGAATGGCGCGCTAAGGTTGACGGCAAAGAAATGAGCGGTAAGGAAGCGCTTCAGAAGGCCGGTCTTAAGCCGCTGGTTCCGGAAGGAAAAGACGCTCTTGCCATTTTGTCCACCAATGCCGCAGCTGTCGCTGAGACGATGGATGCCGCTCGTCATGCCCGCACCATCATCGATGCCACACCCCGCGTCTTTGCCTTGAGCTTGGAAGCTCTGAACGGCAACATTGCTCCGGTTCTTCCTCAGGTCACCAAAGTTCACCCCTTCTCCGGCTTGGAAGAAGAAGCCGCTAAGATTCGCGACAACCTGAAAGGTTCTTACCTCTGGGAAAAGAACAAGGACCGAGCTCTTCAGGATCCTCTGTCCTTCCGCACAACAGTCTACACCATGCGTGAAGCCCGCGAAGCTCTCAAGGACTTAGATAAAGAAATCAAGGTTCAGATCAACTCTTCCGACGACAATCCCGCAACCATCCTGAACGCCGGTAAGGATTACGCAGACCACAGTCAGGTTGCTATGTACTTCGTCGAAGGCAACGGCCTGAAAGGCGCCATCATCCCGACATCCAACTTTGAACCGCTGCCCGTTGCCATGGCTGCTCAGCGCCTCGGCATCGCGATGACTCATTTGTCTCATAACAGCGTCCAGCGCACGATCCATCTGTCCGACGACCATTTCACCGGTCTGACACGCTTCCTGTCCGATCCTGAAAACAAAGGTCACGCCTTCGGTGCCATCCAGAAGCCCTTCGTTGCCATGCATGCCGACAGCCTCGCTCAGAGCAACCCGGTTTCCGCTCTTGGTACTCCGGTAGCAGGCGACATTGAAGACACCTACACCAACCTCCCGCTAGTTGCTGAAAGACTCAAACGCATCGCCGACAATACAGGCTACGTCTACAGCCTTGAAATGCTTCACTCCACACAGGGTATCGACCTGAGAAAGAAACTCAAAGGCGACTTCAAGATGTCCGAAGCTACCCGCAAGCTCTATCAAGACTATCGTGCCAAAGTCCCGTATGTCAGCCGTGACCGTATCTACACGGACAACATCGAAGACGGCAAGCAGATGATCATGAACGGTGTTGCTTCTAAGTAATCAGAAGAGGAGATAGAAATGAAGAAATCAGCTTTCTTTGCAGCACTTCTTTGTGCCGTCTCCTCCGGCGCCTACGCCGCTTCCGACGTGACGCTTTACGGAGTGGTTGACGGAGCCGTCTCGGTTTCCAAAGTCAAAGGCCAGGCCGCACGAGTGGGTTTTGACAACGGCATTTGGGCCGGTTCCCGCTTCGGTATCAAAGGCAACGAAGATTTAGGCAGCGGATACAACCTCGGCTTCATCCTGGAGCAAGGTTTTAAGACTTTCTCAGGCGACGCCATGAATTCTTCCAAGGCCTTTGCCCGCCAGAGCACATTATCTCTGTCCGCTCCTTTCGGTACCTTTGCTGCCGGCCGTACGGGCGGTTTGTCTTCCGACTGCGGAACCTACAACATCCTGCACGGTTCTTCACTCTGGACGTCTTACTACAGCACGGGCAATATCTACGGCACGTTCATTCTGTCCGACCGTATGGACAACGTCCTGCTGTACAACACACCGGATATGAACGGCTCAACCGTTCACTTCATGTATTCCAACGGCATGGGTGAGAACGGCGACGAACAGAAATGGTCTAAAGACGATCACTACTACGGCGTCGGCTATGAGTATGCCAAGGGCCGAGCTCTTTTCAGCGCCATGTGGGAAATGTATGACCACAAGGAACACAATCTGAAGAGCTCTCAGATCTTCACGATGGGCGGATCTTATGACTTCGGTTCCTTCAGCCTTTACGGCGCCTATCAGTTTGCTTATCGCGCCAGCCGCTTGCCGACTTACGCATTTGCCAACGAGTTAGGACCTAAAGGCGCCAACCAGCACGGCTTCTCCGCCTCCATCGGAGTTCCTGTTGCCGGTGGTACGGCTAAGCTCCAAGGAAACTACGGCTTCGGAAAGATCAAAGAGGGCTCACGCGACTACAGTATGTATTCGATTGCCACCGCCTATGAATATCCGATCAGCAAGAGAACGCTGTTCTACTCCTTCGCCGGTTACGGCCAAGGCAAGAAAGCTGCTTCTTCTATCGGAGAGCTCAACAGCTGGACAATCAGCGCCGGTTTAAGCCACAGCTTCTAACCTGCGTCTGCAGCACTGAAACTTTTTCATTGAGTTGATAACAACACGGCTCCTGCTTGAGATCTCAAACAGGAGCC
>URYO01000117.1 GCA_900552195.1 uncultured Sutterella sp.
GAAACCTCTCATCGGTATCGTGAGTTCCCAGAACGACATCGTTCCAGGACATATGAACCTGGACAAGATCGTTGACGCCGTTAAACAAGGCGTTGCCCTTGCCGGCGGTGTTCCTATCGTCTTCCCCGCTATTGCCGTTTGCGACGGTATCGCCATGGGACACGAAGGCATGAAATATTCTCTCGTCAGCCGTGAACTGATCGCTGACAGTACCGAAGCGATGGCTATTGCACATGCTTTTGACGCTTTGGTCATGGTTCCGAACTGCGACAAGAACGTTCCGGGCCTTTTGATGGCTGCTGCTCGTTTGAATATTCCGACTATTCTTGTTTCCGGCGGCGCAATGAGCGCCGGCATCATCGGTAAGAAGAAACTCTCTCTTGTCTCCGCCTTCGAAGGGGTCGGCGCATACAAGGCAGGAAAGATTGATGCCAAGAAACTGACGGAAATCGAACAGAAATGCTGCCCGTCCTGCGGTTCCTGCTCCGGCATGTTTACCGCAAACTCTATGAACTGCCTGACTGAAGTTTTGGGCATGGGACTTCCGGGCAATGGCACGATTCCCGCTGTTCAAAGTGCTCGTATCCGTCTTGCAAAACAGGCCGGCATGAAGGTGATGGAACTTCTTGAAAAGAATATCCGTCCTCGCGACATCATGACTTACGATGCTTTCCTCAACGCCATGACCGTCGATATGGCTTTAGGCTGCTCGACGAACTCCATGCTGCATCTGCCGGCTATTGCTCATGAATGCGGCTACAAGCTCGACATGCACTTGGCAAATGAAATCTCGGAAAAAACACCGAATCTTTGCCATCTCTCTCCGGCCGGCCCCCACTTTATTGAAGAACTCAACGAAGCGGGCGGTATTCCTGCCGTAATGAAAGAGCTTGATAAGAAAGGACTCCTCAAGACAGACCTCATGACCGTTACAGGCAAGACGGTTGCTGAAAACATTGCCGATGCGGAAAACAAAGACGAAGAAATCATTCGTCCGGTCGACAAACCTTACAGTGAAACCGGCGGTATTGCCGCCCTCTTCGGCAACCTCGCCCCTGAAGGTTCCGTCGTGAAGCGTTCCGCTGTTGCTCCTGAAATGCTTGTCCATAAAGGACCGGCTCGTGTCTTCGATTCTGAAGAAGAAGCCATTGCGGCTATTTGGGGCGGCAAGATCAAAGACGGCGATGTTGTGGTTATTCGCTACGAAGGTCCGAAGGGCGGTCCCGGCATGCGCGAAATGCTTTCCCCGACTTCCGCCATTATGGGTGCCGGTTTAGGTTCTACCGTTGCTTTGATTACCGACGGCCGCTTCTCCGGAGCCAGCCGCGGTGCAGCCATCGGTCACGTTTCTCCTGAAGCAGCACTGGGCGGCCCGATCGGTTTGATTGAAGAAGGCGACATCATCTCCATCAACATCCCCGAACACAAGCTCAACCTTGAAGTTTCGGATGAAGTTTTGGAAGAACGCCGCAAGAACTGGAAGCCTCGCCAGCCGAAGATCACGACCGGCTACTTAGCGAGATACGCCAAGCTTGTTTCTTCCGGTACTTCCGGAGCTGTTTTAAGCTAATCGAGTGATTCGGACCGGCGCTTTAGGCGCCGGTCCTTTTTGGCACTTCTTGTAAAGCGCTATAACCTCTCAGTCTTCGGTTTTTCCGTAGTAAATCTTTAATAGTAAAAGCTCACGAAATTCGTCACCCCCCCCTAAGCCTCAAGACTTCTTCAATTTTTGATTTTTTAAACACGTGTAGTGATAGCTTGCGAGTTATGCTTTCAAGAACACTTCCGCTGTTTTTTCATGGCAGTAGCCTGCGGCCAAACACAGCTGAAGCAGCACTCTCGCCTTCTGAGGATTCAAGGTTCCGGCGTTGATCATGCCAGCTTCTGTCCATTCAGGTGAAGAATCAACCACTTCTCCGCTGCCGCAGCGGGAAGCACGAACAACCGGAATGCCTTCTTCCAATGCCCTCTCAAGTTCCGGCAAATCTTTGCAATGAATGGAACCATTGCCCATTCCGGCATAAATAATTCCCTTAGCGCCGGATTGAACGGCCGCCTTAATTAAACGTCCGTCGCCGTTCGAGTGCGCATAAATGATGTCGACAATCGGCAGATCTTTGTGATCAGACAGAAGATCGGAAGTAAACGGTGTTTTGAGCGTATGGGGACGGGCACTTTCTTTAAAGAAAGAAACTCTTCCGCCGGTAATAAACCCGAGCGCGCCTAAGCGAGGAGAAGCAAAGGTGTCGCAATTCGTGGTATTGGTTTTAGTGACGTCTCTGGCGCCGTGGATTTCGTCGTTAAGAACGACCAAAACGCCCTTGCCTTTTGCTTCCGGAGATGCTGCCACCTTTGCAGCATTCAGAAGATTCATGGGACCGTCGGCAGAAATCGAAGTTGCAGGCCTCATAGAACCGACCAGAACAACAGGCTTCTCGCTCTTCAATATTTGATTGAGCATGAAAGCTGTTTCTTCCAAAGTATCCGTACCGTGCGTAATAACAACACCGGTGACTTCCGAATCCTTGAGCTGGCTTTCTGTTTCTTTAACTAAACGAGCCCAAATTTCATATCCTCAGAACCGATATTGGAAACTTGGACAGAGGTAAGGTTGGCGATGTCTTCTAACCCGGGGACAGAGGCTAAAAGATCTTCAACAGTGGCAGAACCCGGAACATAGCCGGTTGTTGCAGAGGCAGATCCGGCTTTCCCGGCAATCGTACCGCCGGTACCGAGGATGGCGATGGTGGGGAGGTCTTCTTTCATTTTCTTTCAGGTAAAAAAGACGCTGCCGAAGCAGCGTCACAATTCAACGAAATGAATTATTTCTGATTTTCAGGTCTCAATACGCACAGACCGTTCATGTACGGACGGAGAACTTCAGGAACCGTGACGGAACCGTCTGCGTTCTGATAGTTTTCCAGAACGGCAACGAGAGTTCTGCCGACAGCCAAGCCGGAACCGTTCAATGTATGAACGTACTCGGTCTTGCCCTGAGCGTTCTTGAAGCGTGTCTGCATGCGACGAGCCTGGAAGGCTTCGCAGTTAGAAACGGAGCTGATTTCACGGTAAGTGTTCTGAGCAGGAATCCAAACTTCCAAGTCATAAGTCTTAGCGGAACCAAAACCCATGTCACCGGTGCACAGCGTAATCACGCGATACGGAAGTCCGAGTTTCTGAAGGATGCCTTCTGCGCAGACAACCATTTCTTCCAAATGCTTGTAGCTTTCTTCCGGTTTAACGATACGAACCATTTCGACTTTTTCGAACTGGTGCTGACGAATCATGCCGCGTGTGTCTTTACCGTAAGAACCGGCTTCGGAACGGAAGCAAGGTGTCTGAGCGGTAATCTTGATCGGCAGATCGCTTTCTTTGAGCATCTGACCGCGAACGGAGTTTGTGAGCGTAACTTCAGAAGTTGGGATGAGGTAGAAAATTTCGCCTTCGCCTTCCTGGCCGCCCTTCTTAGCTGCAAACAAGTCTTCTTCGAATTTAGGAAGCTGGCCGGTACCGATCAGGGTTTCCTGATTAGCAATGTACGGTGTGTAGCACTCTGTATAGCCGTTTTCCTGAGTATGAGTGTCAAGCATGAACTGAGCTAAGGCTCTGTGAAGACGAGCAACCTGGCCTTTCATGAAGCAAAAGCGAGTTCCGGCAAGCTTGGCGCCGACGTCGAAGTCAAGACCCAAGGGACCGCCGACATCGACGTGATCCTTGATTTCAAAATCGAATTCGCGAGGTGTGCCCCAGCGGCGGACTTCAACATTTTCGGTTTCGTCTTTACCGACAGGAACGGAAGGATCCGGAAGATTAGGAATCGTTAAAAGAAGATCGGTGAGAGCTTTTTTAACAGCAGCGTTCTTGCCTTCCAAAGCGGCCAAGCCTTCAGCGATAGCTGCGCCTTCTTTCAGGAGTTCCGTAGCGTCTTCACCGGCCTTTTTGGCAGCGCCGATTTTCTTAGCAACCTGGTTGCGACGAGCCTGAAGTTCTTCCGTTTCAGTCTGAATCGCTTTACGTTCGCCTTCTAAGGCTTCGTATTTTTCAGTAGGGAATTGAAATTTACGAGTTGCCAAGCGAGCGACAACTTCGGGCAAATTCTTGCGAAGAAGATTTGAATCAAGCATGTAATTTCTCTTCTAGATTGATTTGAATTGTTTGATTGTACGCTATCGCGACACTTCGTCACATATTGCACGCAAGGCTCTTGTAGACGTTTTCCTTGACCTGCATCACAAAAACAATCTGACTAAAGACCAAGTTCTTTGTTTTTTGCTTTCAATGGCGAAGAAAAAACGGCAAAATTTGAGTCGCCGCCACCAAAATAGGCAAAAAAATAATTCCTTGGAGTCCGTTTTTCATTGTTTTGCTCCATACAATAAGAACTGTCCTGCTAAAAATTTTTTCGAAATGAAGAATGCGGGCGAGAGAATTTACCCAAAAGGTCTAACCAAATGAACGCAAGAACGACAAAATTTGAACTCGAAGCACTTCTCAGTGCCTCTTGTTGTTCCTGCTGTCTCTGTATGTGTTGATTTAACACATACCCTCTTTATTTTTCTGAAATCAGT
>URYO01000118.1 GCA_900552195.1 uncultured Sutterella sp.
CTATTCACTTTTCCAAATAAAGATGGGATTAAAGGTTTTTAATTTTATTTGCGAAAACGGACATACGTTCGAGGCGATGGTGCCCAGCATCGAAGCTTTTGAGGAACAAAAAAAGAACGGTTTTTTCACATGTCCCGTGTGTAATTCGAATGTCATTTCGAGAGCCCTTTCTGCGCCTCACATCCAGGCTTCTTCTACACAAAAGGATGTCTCGCAAAATACCGTGGAGGCAATGCATACCGTCTATAAAACGGTCAAAAAGATTTTGGATGAGAGCGAATTTGTCGGGGATCGATTTGCCGATGAGGCTCGCTCCATTCACAGAGGAGACGCCCCGGACCGCCTCATCACCGGAACTCCGACCTCGGAAGAGGTATCAGAACTCCGGGATGAAGGAATTGAAGTTTTAGAGATTGGGCTTAAGAAAGATCGCTCGACGAACTGATGTTCTGAAGCTCTTCGGAAATTTCGAGCCAGCGGCCTTCGAGTTCGTCAATCTTGGAAGAGAGTTCGCCGTGGCGTTTTAAGGCTTCTGCAACCTCGTCCTGATTTCCTTGATAAAAATCAGTGTCAGCAAGTTTGAGATCCAAAGCGCTCTTCTCTTTGTTGGCTAAATCGAGTTCTTTCTCGATCTTGCTGAGCTCTTTCTTGAGAGGTTTAGACAGTGCACTGATGCGTGCACGTTCCTGAGCCTCGTTTCGGCGCTGCTCCTTACGATTCACCGGAGCAGGTGCCCCGGAATCTTCAGGTGCCGCATTCCTCGCTTTCTTGTCCTTTAAGACAATTTCGGCATATTCATCCAAATCTCCGTCAAATTCAGAGAGCTTGCCGTCACGAACCAACCAAAGTTCGTCGCAGCTGGCTCTGAGCAAATGACGATCGTGAGAGACGAGGAGGACGGCGCCTTCATAAGAGGACAGGGCGACGGTCAGAGCCTCGCGGGTTTCCATATCCAGGTGATTGGTCGGTTCGTCCAGCACGAGAAGATTTGGTTTGTTCCAAGCGATAAGCGCTAGGGAGAGGCGGGCTTTTTCTCCGCCGGACATGGGACCGACCGGTGCAAGAGCCTGATCTCCGGAAAAGCGGAATTTGCCTAAGAAGTTCCTCAAGTCCAGTTCGCGCATATTCGGAGGAGCAATGCGCGTTAAATGCTGCAGAGGAGACTCGTCATCTCTTAAGTCATTGAGCTGATGCTGAGCGAAATAGCCGATCTCCAGGCCTTGTCCGTAGCGGCTTTCTCCGGCTAGAGGCTCAAGCTCACCGATGAGGGTCTTCACAAGCGTCGACTTACCGGCGCCGTTAACGCCCAATATACCGATTCGAGCACCTGCTGAGATATTGCACTTAACTTGAGTCAGGATGGGATGGTCGGGTTCGTATCCGCAGGCAACTCCTTCAGCGGTGATTAAATGCTGAGGCACTTTCTCCGGTTGCAGGAAAGAAAACCTCCATTCGTTCTTCGCCAAGACCGGCTCGACGGATTGAAGTTTTTCCAGCATCTTAATTCGTGACTGAGCCTGACGAGCTTTCGTGGCCTTGTAGCGGAATCGATCAATGTAGGCCTGGAGGTGCGAAGCGGTGCGTTCGTAGGCTTTAGTGGCGGCTTGCTGAAGCGCGAGTTTTTGAGCTCTGGTGACTTCAAACTGTGAGTAGTTGCCGCCGTACCGATTGATCGTGTTGTCTTCAACCGACCAAATGGATTTTGCAATTCGATCCAGGAATTCTCTGTCGTGAGAAATGACAATGACGGTGGCTTCCTGCTGCTTCAGGAAACTTTCGAGCCAGATGACCGAGTCAATGTCCAAATGGTTGGTAGGCTCATCCAACAGAAGCAAATCGGCCGGACGCATGAGCGCACGAGCCAGCGCGATTCGGTTTCTCCAACCGCCAGAAAACTCTGAGACCTGGCGCGAAGAGTCATTGGGCTTGAAACCCAAACCGTAGAGAATTTCTTCGGCTTTTGCGACGACAGCGCCTTCATTGATTTCGGCCAAGTGTGCAACAGCTTGTGCATAAGCCATATCATCGCCGGCTTCTTCCGCTCGCTTGAGTTCTGCTTTGGCTTCCATCAAAGGAGCGTGTCCCTCCAGGATGTATTCCAAGGCAGGAAGATCGGTCTCAACCACACGCTGGGCCACGTGCGAGATGCGGTTCAAAGGAGGCGCAAGGATGTCGCCGTCCTCAGTGGAGAGCTCGCCCAGAATTGCGGCGAAAAGCGTGGACTTGCCGGACCCGTTGGGTCCGACCAGTCCGATAATTTCTCCGTCCGAAGTCGTGAGATTGACGTTTTTATATAAAACTCTTACGCCTCGAACCAGGCTCACATTCTGAAGTCTAAGCATCGGGAAGCTGTTCTTTCTTAATCATGAAGACTTGATCTTTGCCGCCGGAGGTGGGCAGCCAGGTGACCTCAATATTGGGGAAACGTTCCTTGAAGTTTTCGGCGCCGTCTCCGAGCTCAACGATTAAAACACCGTTGTCATTTAAGTGCGCTTTAACTTCTTTAAGCAGCCGGTCGATGATATCCATGCCGTCGGCGCCTGCGACCAAGGCTAAAGAAGGCTCGTAACGGTATTCCTGAGGAAGTCCTTCCATGGAAGCTTCCGTGACATAGGGCGGATTCGAAATAATGAGATCGTATTTCGTGTTCTGCAGATTCTCGAACAAATCGCTTTGAATCGGATAGACACGATTTTCGAATTCGTAGTCGGCGATGTTGATTTCAGCCACTTCTAGAGCGTCGCTGCTGATGTCGACGGCATCAACTTCAGCCTGAGGAAATTTCTCTGCCAGCAGAATGGCCAAACAGCCGGAACCCGTGCACATATCCAAAATGGAGTGGATACGAGCAGGGTCAGGGAGAAGACCGTCAAAATTTTTTTCGATCAGCTCGGCAATGTAGCTACGGGGAATCAAGACTCTTTCGTCCACGTAGAAGGGGAACCCGGTGAGCCACCATTCTTTCGTAATGTAGGCTGTCGGTTCGAGGTCGTCGCAGCGGCGGGAAATGTTATTTAATACCGTTTCCCGTTCATTGTTGGTTAGTGCGGCGTCTAAGAATTTATCTTCGTACTCCAGCGGAATACGGAGCGTGCGGAGGACCAAAAACGCGGCTTCTTCTTCCGGATTTTGGTAGCCGTGATTAAAGGTAGCTTCAGAGGAATAAAGCCTTGTCGTGCAGTATCGAATGAAGTCGCGGATGGTTTTAAGCGGTTCAGTATTAGTTTCCATCATGTTCACTTAAAAAAATGCGTTCCAGTATTCTGTAATAAATTTTGGACAAGCAGGCAATATCCTTTGTCGGAATGCGCTCATTGACTTTATGAATTCGGTCGTTTACCGGTCCGAACTCTACAACTTCAGGACACCACTGTCGAATAAATCTGCCGTCGCTGGTTCCACCGGAAGTCGAGAACTCAGGTTTGATGCCGGTCACGTCCTTTATCGCTTCAGCCAGCTCGTTTCTGAAGAAAGGCTTTTCCGAGAAAAACGGCGAGGCGCTTTCCTGCCATTCAATCTTGAAATCCCAAACATATTTCCGGCACATGTCTTCGATCTGTTTCTCAAGTGACGCCGCAGTGTGCTTCGGGTTGTACCGAATGTTGAAGGTAATGACGCATTCACCCGGAACCACATTGACTGCTCCGGTGCCTGCATGGATGTTACTGATTTGGAATGAAGTGGCCGGGAAAGGAGGAAGACCTTCATCCCAGACGGTTTGAGAGAGTTCGGCAAGCAGAGGAGCGGCGCTGTGAATAGGATTCCTGACCTTTTTCGGATACGCGACGTGTCCCTGAATGCCTCGAACGGTGAGTTTGCCGTTTAGAGAGCCGCGGCGCCCGTTTTTAATGGTGTCGCCAAGCAGCCTGGTGCAGCTGGGCTCCCCGACAATACAGAAATCGGGAGCTACCTCACGGTCCGACAAAACCTGAAGCGCATATTGAGTGCCGTCTTTGCCGTCGCCTTCTTCGTCGCTTGTGAGCAGTAGGGCAATCGTTCCTTTGAATTGGGGATGTTTAGAAACGAATTCACAAGCGGCGGCCGCAAAACAGGCGTCGGAAGTTTTCATGTCCTGAGCACCGCGTCCGTATAAGAAGCCCTCATCTTCCGTTGGCACAAACGGAGGAAACTTCCAGCCGTCTGCACCCGGCGGCACAACGTCCACATGACCGGCAAAGAGAAATACCGAGGCCCCCGAGCCGTACTTGGCCCAGAGATTTTTAGTTTGCCCTCGATTGATTTCCTCACAAGAGAAGCCGTGTTGGGAGAGGAGATCGGCAAAGATTTTCAGAGAGCCGGCATCCGAAGGCGTCACGGATTCGCAAGCGATGATTTTTTTCGTGAGTTTAAGAGGGTCTTGCTGCATGCTGAACATTCTCAAATTCAGAGGTAGATAAAATGCGAAGACCTCTGTCAGGAAAGACAGAGGCTCTAAACAAAGGGCCTTGAATATTCAAGGCCCGTAAAATTAGTCGCGAAGAAGTTCGTTAATACTTGTC
>URYO01000119.1 GCA_900552195.1 uncultured Sutterella sp.
AGGGCGGCCGATAGGCCGCCCTCGAAAGGCGAATCAAGAAGCGTTTGTTTTAAGAAAAACTCTTTTTGTAAAACGCAACGATTTCCCTCATAGGAATATATTTCATGTTGTCGTAGAGATCCGTGTGATTGGCTGCCGGAATAATCATGAGTGTTTTGTTGTCGCCGGTGAGCTTCTTGAAAGCGTCTTTGCTGAAATACAGAGAGTGGGCTTTTTCTCCGTGGATCATCAGCACCGGACTTCTAATTTCGTCAGCGAAAGTCAGCAGCGGTGTATTGATGAAGGAGAGCGCCGAAGTCTTGTTCCAGTGTCCGTTGGAGTTGATGGACCTCGGATGGAAGCCTCTCGGTGTCTTGTAATACTCCCAGTAATCTTTTACGAACTGAGGTTCATCGCCGGTAAGTTTATCAGGCAGACCTGCGCCGGGTGCGTAGGTTCCGTCTTTGGTGTCTTCGGTACGCTGGGCATTCAATTCCTGCTTCAATGCATAGCGAGCATTTTTATCCATCTTGTCGAAATAGCCATAGGTGTTCACACGGCTCATGTCGTACATAGTGGAGGTGACGGTAGCTTTGATGCGGGTGTCGATTGCAGCGGCGTTCAATGCAAAACCGCCGAATCCGCAGATGCCGAGCACCCCGATCTTGTTGTGGTCGACGCCCTTGAGGTTCGACAGATAATCGACAGCTGCGGAGAAATCTTCCGTACTGATGTCAGGAGAAGCTAGATTGCGGGGGAAGCCGGAGCTTTCACCGGTAAAGGACGGATCAAAAGCTAAAGTCACGAAGCCGTTTGCGGCCAATGTCTGCGCATAAAGTCCCGAAGCCTGTTCCTTGACTGCTCCGAACGGGCCGCAAACAGCGATAGCCGGCAGGTCGCCCGACACGCCTTTGGGGCAATATAGGTTACCGATTAATCTCGTGCCGAAGCGGGTATAAAAAGATACTTTTTTATGTTCGACCCTGTCGTCCTGCGGGAACGTTTTGTCCCATTTCTCTAAATTGTTCATCTTTGTTTTTCCCTCCAAGGAGCGTACAGGTCCCGCAACGGTTAAAGCGGTAAGTGTTGCAGCTCCGATAATGAAAGATCTTCTTTGCATGATTTTCGACTGACGTTGAAAACGAGTAGGGACAGAATAGAAGCTTTGTTTTAACATATCAAATACTTATTTAACAACTAAGATATGCTTTTTTAGTATATGAATTTGAGAAGTCTTCGTTTCTTCCTTGCTGTCGCAGAAAACAACGGCGTTCAAAAGGCCGCGGAATCCCTGCATCTGACTCAGCCGAACATCTCTCGGGCGCTTAAGGCCTTGGAAGAAGAGTTGAACGCGCAGTTGTTTGTTCGCACGGCCCGCGGAGTGGAAATCACTGAGGAAGGCGAACTTCTCAGAATGCGGGCGGAAGAAATCTTGTCTTTGGTGGACAAGACCAAGGCCGAATTTGTAGATTCAAAGGGTAGTGAGCTGAGCGGGGAAGTGCGGATCGCTGCCGGTGAGTCTGAAGGCATGCGCAATGTCATTCGGGCGATGTCGCTTTTTAAAGCTATACATCCGAAGGTTGAGTTCTCAGTGACGAGCGGCAACAGCGCTAATGTGGCCTATCAGTTGAATGTCGGGCTCTCCGACCTCGGAATTGTGTTTGATCCTTTTGACGTCTCGAAATACGAATACACCCGCTTGCCCTGGAAAGAAGATTGGTGCGTCTATCTGCGCAAAGACGATCCGCTCGCAGAAGAGCCATTCGTTACACCTCAGATGCTTCGAGATCGTCCGCTGATATTGTCAGCACAAACCCGAGGTGCCGGCTTTTTGAAGTCTTGGCTTGGGCGCAGTCTTGAAGAGCTAAATGTGGTGGCGTATTTCACGCTGATCAACACGCCGAAACTCATGGTTGAAGAGGGCCTCGGTCTGATGATCTCTTTTGATAACTTAATCGACCTGGATCCAAACGGCCCCTTAATGGTTAAGCCCTTATCCCCTAAACTTCATTCTGCTACCTATCTCATCAGAAAGAAGGAAAAAGTGCTCTCCCGCGCGGCGCAAGCCTTCCATGAATATTTGAAAGACTACGCATTGAGCGCAGAAGCAGCTCAAAACAATTAAGCCGAAGAACGGGTCGAGGATGTTTGGCAGCTGCGCTAAACTTTCCTGCACGCTTTGAGCTCCGTTTTAAAACAGCATCTTTTTATTTTGGAAAATATGACTCAAGATTTCGTCCATCTTCGTATGCATACCGAGTTCTCAATCAAAGACGGTATGCTCAACCCGAAGAAAGTAGTACATAAGGCGATTGCCTCCGGGATGAAGGCGCTGGCGATTACAGACGCCACGGCGATGTTCGGTGATGTCATTTTCTATAAAGCCGCATCAGCCGCCGGTATCAAGCCGATTCTCGGCGCGGACTGCTCGATTACGAATCACTACAACCGTGATGATTATCTGCGCCTCTTATTTTTAGCGAGAAATCATCAGGGCTACCTGACGCTTTGCGACCTGCTGAGCCGTGCGTGGCTCACCAATCAATATAAAGACAGAGGCGAAGTCGACCTCGACTGGATTACGCCGGAAATGGCCGACGGCTTGATTGTGCTCTCCGGCTTCAATACCGGGGCGATCGGTAAGGCTATCCTGAACGGAAGTTTATCGGCTGCCGAACAGGAAGCCCGCAGATTGTCCCAGAAATTCCCGCACTTCTTTATGGAGCTGCAGAGAGTGGGGCGCCCGAATGACGAAATGCTCGTCGCCGAATCCGTCAAGCTCGCCAAGAAACTCGGGCTGCCGGTTGTTGCTACTCAGCCGATTCAGTTTGAGAACTCGGAAGATTTTGAATTCCATGAAGCTCGCGTGGCGATTGCCGACGGCTTCACGCTGGCAAATAAGGCTCGTCCTCGTATTTACACGCCTCAGCAGTATTTCCGTACGAAAGAAGAAATGTGCGAGCTCTTCAAAGACATTCCTTCTGCGATTGAAAACAGCGTTGAAATTGCAAAACGCTGCAATGTCACGATCAAACTCGGGAAACCGCAGCTGCCGATTTTCCCGACGCCCGACGGTATGTCTCTCAAAGACTACATGGCACAGCTCGCGCGCGAGGGCCTAGACCGCCGCCTGAAAGTCTTATATCCGGATGAGAAAAAACGCGAAGCAGAGTTCCCGCGCTACAAGGAACGCCTGGAGCGTGAGATCAAGATCATTCAGGACATGGACTTCCCGGGTTACTTCCTCATCGTGCAAGACTTTATTAACTGGGCCAAGACCCACGGCTGTCCTGTGGGTCCGGGCCGCGGTTCGGGTGCCGGTTCCTTGGTGGCTTACAGCTTGGGTATTACCGACTTGGATCCGCTTGCGTACGACTTGCTGTTCGAACGCTTTCTGAATCCGGAACGTGTGTCCATGCCTGACTTTGACGTGGACTTCTGCCAGAACAACCGCGGACGCGTGATTGAGTACGTGAAATCCAAGTACGGCGAAGAGTCCGTGAGCCAGATTGCGACCTTCGGTACGATGGGTGCCAAGGGCGTCATTAAGGATGTCGGCCGTGTTCTCGATATGTCGTATTCCGAGGCTGATCGCCTTTCCCGCATGATTCCGACGCGCCCCGGTCACAACACGACCCTTGAAGAAGCGCTCAGCGAAGAGCCGCAGTTCCGCGCTGAAGTTCGCAACAATCCTCAGGCCCGCAAACTCATTGAGTACGCCTTGAAATTGGAAGGCACCACCCGAAGCTTGGGCATTCACGCAGGCGGCGTGCTGATTGCACCGGGCAAACTGATTGATTTCTGTCCGCTCTACGCAGCAGGCATGCTGCCGGAAAACGTCATCAGTATGTATGACAAAAAGGACGTGGAAGCCGTAGGTCTGGTGAAGTTCGACTTCCTTGGTCTGACAACGCTCACGATTATTGAACGTGCGCTCGACTACATCGAAAAGAACACCGGCGTTCGTCCGGACATTGAGCACATGGAGTGCGATGATGAGGACACGTACAAGAAGATTTTCCAGACCGGAGATACGGTTGCCGTGTTCCAGTTTGAATCTTCGGGTATGCACAAGCTTCTGATTGATGCGAAACCGACTCAGCTTTCCGACTTGATCGCTTTGAACGCCTTGTATCGTCCGGGCCCGATGGACCTGATTCCGGACTTCCTGGATATTCGTGCCGGACGCAAGAAAGCCGAATATGCGGATCCCCGTTTGATTCCGATTCTGGAAGATACGGCCGGCATTATGGTGTATCAGGAACAGGTGATGCTGGTGGCGCAGAAGATCGGCGGCTACTCACTCGGCGGCGCTGACATTCTTCGACGCGCCATGGGTAAGAAAGACGTTGCCGAAATGGAACGCCAGAGCAAAGTGTTCATCGAAGGTGCGGCAAAGAACGGCGTTTCTGAGGAAGTGGCCGCTCACTTATTCGAGTTAATGCGTAAGTTCGCAGGCTACGGCTTTAACAAATCCCACGCTGCTGCAT
>URYO01000120.1 GCA_900552195.1 uncultured Sutterella sp.
ATCTCTCTTGGGACGGAAATCGATCAACGGAGGTTTTAGACACCTAAAGCCTGATTTCACCCATGATTTCGGTGTTCTGAATCGAATTTAGTCTGCAAATCTTTTTCACAAAAATTTTTTGATGATGAAAAAATCCCGACTTCAACGGGTAAGTCAAAATCGGGATTGAATTATTAATTCAGAGGCGAATTACTTGAAGAGCTTGCCGAGCTTTTCGAAGAAACTTTTTCTTTCCGGCGCGTGATGATCTTTCTTGCTGCGATTGATCGACGCATCGAACTGTCTCAGGATGTCCTTCTGTTCAGTCGTCATATTTACCGGAATCTCCACAGTGGTATGAACGTACAGGTCGCCCTTCTCAGCATTGCGAACACTACGGATGCCGTGGCCTCTCAAGCGGAAGGTCTTTCCGGACTGAGTCCCCTCGGGAATGCGCAATGTGGCTTTGCCCGTTAACGTCGGGACTTCGAGTTCACCTCCGAGCGCCGCCGTCACAAAACTCATGGGCATCTCCATGTGCAGATCCTGCCCGTCACGTTCAAAGATGTCATGGGGCTTGATGCGAATGCGGATGTAAAGATCGCCTGCGGGGCCGCCGTTTTGTCCGGGCGATCCGCGGTCGGGAATACGCATACGGTTGCCGTCATCCACACCGGCGGGAATCGTAATCTCGAGTTCTTTCTTCTCTTCCTGCATACCGGTGCCGTGGCACTTGTGGCAGGGATGAGGAATGTACTTGCCGGTTCCGTGGCAGCGCGGACAGGTCTGCTGAATCTGGAAGAAGCCGGCGCCGGCGCGGACATAACCGCTGCCGTGACAGGTCGGGCAGGTTTCTACCTTCGTGCCCTTTTCTGCACCGGATCCGCCGCAGGCTGTGCACTTGCTCCAGGAGGGAACCTTAATCTTTGTCTTGTAGCCTTCTGCGGCTTGTTCAAGCGTGATATCGAGGTCATAAATCAGATCTTCACCGCGGAACATCTGCTTATTCTGTCCGGAGCTGCGGGCGTGTCCTCCGCCGAAAATCTCGGAGAAAATATCGCCCATGTCGCCGAACTGAGAAGCATCAAAACCTCCGAACCCCCCGAATCCGCCGGCACCGGGGCCTCCGGCTCCGCCGTTGAACGCAGAACGGCCGTAACGGTCATAAGCCGCGCGCTTCTGCTCATCCTTCAGCACTTCATAGGCTTCGCCTACTTGTTTGAATTTTTCTTCGGCATGCTTGTCCCCTTTATTGCGGTCAGGGTGATACTTCATCGCCATACGGCGATAACCTTTCTTGATCTCTTCCTGAGTAGCAGTACGGGAGACTCCCAGTACCTCGTAATAATCAAAATCTACTTCGTCAGCCATTCTTTACGGAATTCGGTTATAGGGTAAAAACCCTTATTTTCGTCTCTTTATCTACGCCATGAGGCCGCAACCTTACGGAAGCGGCCTCATTGTCGTTAGCTACAGTCTAACAAGTTTCAGAATTAGACTTCTTTGAAGTCGGCATCGACGACATCGTCATCTTTCTTCTGAGACTTGGGAGCTTCCTGCTGAGCACCCGGCTGTGCCTGCTGCTGATTCAGCTTTTCGCCGATCTTCTGAGCAGCAGCCATCAAAGCGTCAGTACGTTTTGTGATCAGATCCTTGTCTTCGCCCTTAACGGCTTCTTCAAGGTCGTTAATCGCAGTTTCGCAGGCAGCGCGGTCAGCGCCGTCAACCTTTTCACCGAGGTCCTTCAGGGTCTTACGAACCTGATGGATGCTGGATTCAGCCGTGTTGCGAGCCTGAGCCAGTTCGGCACGGCGGCGGTCTTCTTCCTTGTTGGCTTCAGCATCGGCAACCATTCTTTCGACGTCGGCGTCGCTCAAACCGGAGTTAGCCTTAATCGTGATCTGGTTTTCCTTGCCTGTTGCCTTGTCCTTAGCGGAAACATGGAGAATACCGTTGGCGTCGATATCGAATGTCACTTCGATCTGCGGCAGTCCTCTCGGAGCAGGAGCGATGCCTTCAAGGTTGAATTCGCCAAGCAGTTTGTTGTCAGCTGCCATTTCACGTTCGCCCTGGTAAACCTTAATGGTTACGGCAGGCTGATTGTCTTCGGCAGTAGAGAACACCTGAGAGTGCTTTGTCGGGATCGTGGTGTTGCGCTTGATCATCGGAGTCATCACGCCGCCCAGGGTTTCGATACCGAGGGTAAGCGGTGTAACGTCGAGAAGAAGAACGTCGCTGCGGTCACCGGACAGAACGGCACCCTGAATAGCAGCACCCATAGCAACGGCTTCATCCGGGTTCACGTCCTTACGCGGATCCTTCTTGAAGAAGTCCTTAACAGCTTCCTGAACAGCCGGCATACGTGTCTGACCGCCGACGAGGATGACGTCGGAGATATCTTCAACAGTAGCGTTGGCGTCCTTCAGGGCCTTGCGGCAAGGTTCGATCGTCCTTTCGATCAGATCTTCGCAGAGGCTTTCGAGCTTAGAACGTGTCAGTGTGATGTTCAGATGTTTCGGACCTGTTGCATCAGCAGTGATGTAAGGCAGGTTGATTTCTGTTTCCTGACGGCTGGACAGTTCGATCTTGGCCTTTTCAGCGGCGTCTTTCAAACGCTGCAGAGCCAAAACGTCCTGGCTCAGGTCAATGCCTGTGTCTTTCTTGAATTCTTTGATGACGTAGTCAACGATTCTCTGGTCGAAGTCTTCGCCGCCAAGGAATGTGTCACCGTTGGTAGACAGAACTTCAAACTGTTTTTCACCGTCAACATCGGCTAAGTCGATGATGGAGATATCGAATGTGCCGCCGCCCAAGTCATAGACAGCGATTTTACGGTCTCCCTTACCGCCTTTATCAAGACCGAAAGCCAAAGCAGCGGCTGTCGGTTCGTTAATGATACGGCGGACATCCAAACCGGCGATCTTACCGGCGTCCTTAGTAGCCTGACGCTGAGAGTCATTGAAGTAAGCCGGAACAGTAATAACGGCTTCTTTAACTTCTTCACCGAGGTAGTCTTCGGCGGTTTTCTTCATCTTACGAAGAATTTCAGCAGAAACCTGCTGCGGAGCCAGATCCTTGTCACCGAGAACCTGAACCCAGGCGTCGCCGTTGGCAGCCTTGATAATCTTGTAAGGCATCAGTTTGATGTCTTTCTGAACTTCTTTGTCGTCATAGCGACGGCCGATCAAACGCTTGATCGCGAAAAGCGTGTTGGCAGGATTCGTAACAGCCTGACGTTTTGCCGGAGCGCCGACAAGCACTTCTTTTTCAAGATATGCAACGACGGAAGGTGTGGTGCGAGCACCTTCGCTGTTTTCGATCACGCGAACCTTGTCACCTTCAACGACCGCGACTGCGGAGTTTGTTGTTCCAAGGTCAATACCAATAATTTTTGCCATTTTTGAATTTCCTCACTTGCCGGCAGAAGGGCTGCCTGCTGTTAAGTTTCTATATTGAGTCGTTTCCTGAAAAAACAAGTCTTATTGAGCGACTGCCACCATCGCCGGACGAAGAACTCGATCGGCAATTTTCCATCCGCGCTGAAACACTGTTGCGACGCAGCCTGGCTGGACTGCAGGATCTTTCACCATGGTTATCGCCTGCATTGTGTTGGGATCAAATTTGAGACCCACAGGGTTTTCACACTTCATCCCGTTATGCTCCAGTGCGCTCAGCAGTTGACGGTAGGTAATCTCAAGGCCTTCTTTGAGGGGCCCCTTTTCATTTGCAGACGCCTCAAGCGCCTTTTCCATACTGTCTACGACCGGCAGCATGGATTCTGCAAATTTTTCAATGCCGAATTTACGGGCTTTAGCAACATCTTCAGAGGCGCGGCGGCGGGTGTTGTCTGCTTCGGCGACTGCTCTGACATAAAGGTCGTAGTTTTCCGCGGCCTTAGCCTGGGCCTTCGCTAATTCGGCAGATAAATCTAAGTCCGGGAGTTCCGGAGCGTCTGCCGGAGCCTGTTGGGCTGCTTCGTCCTGAGGTGGGACGGTCTGTCCGTTCTTTAATTCGTTATCTTGCATTAACTGTCCTCAAGTTTTTTTCAGAAATCAGGATCCGATCTAACGGAGCCCTTTAATGGTTGATATGGGGTCGCCCGATCCTTTTTCAACCTTCGATGAACATCATTATGAGAACACCTCTCAGCTTCAAGAAGTAACGCCACCCGAATTAAGCAAATTAGGAAGTGAAGTTATGTAGCAAATTAAATGACCTAGCGGGAAAATACCCGCCTATTGGTTGAAATATAAAGGGTTTTCCCTTATTCGCCAAGCTTAACGAAAAAGGTAACAAATTTATTCCGGCCAATGAAGCAGTTCTTCTTCGACAATCTTCTCAACTAGGGAAACCGACGCCTCTGAATCATTCAAACAAGGGATGTAATGGAAGACT
>URYO01000121.1 GCA_900552195.1 uncultured Sutterella sp.
TTCATATCAATGTAGGCGTTGATTCATGCGGTCTTCATATCCGTCTGAAGGTTTTGTCTTTATTAATTGGCCGGCTGTAAACGCCCCCGCAGAAGTCAATCTTTTGATTACTACAGCTAAGGCGCCGATTACTCTGATGCTTCTTTTCTGGTTCAGCTTGCTTTTCGTGATCGTGATTTACATCTTGTTTGTCCAGCAAACCGGATCGTTTGCCACAATGCGCCGTCTGACAAAAGAGCTCCAGGAACAGCGCAAGCTTGCAACGGATCAGGAAGCTTCCCGACTTACCGATGTTAAGGCTGACTTTGAAAAGAAATGGCAAGTCTGGATGGAAGAACAAAAACAGATTCTTAGTCAGACCGAACAGCGCTTAACCGAACGCCAGAACAAGATCCTTGAAGCTTTCAAGGGTGCGGAAGATCAGATTGCTGCCGCCAATAAAGAATTGAATACTTCTATTTCCGGTACGCTGGATACGATGGACGACAAAATTACAAAGATTTTGATTGCTAATAAAAATCCTGATCAGCAATAGTCGCTGACAATAACAAGAAAGCGGGCTTCGGCCCGCTTTCTGTTTCTGAAGAGAACGTATTACTCGTGATAAGAAGTGACACGTTCCACTTCTTCGGCACTGCCTAAGAATACGGCCACTCTCTGATGCAGCTTCTCGGGCTGCAGGTCAAGAATATTCTGATATCCGTTTGTGGCTTTGCCGCCGGCCTGTTCGATAAGGAAAGACATCGGGTTGGCTTCATACATCAAACGGAGTTTGCCGGGTTTAGACGGATCGCGGTTGTCGCGCGGATACATGAATATGCCGCCGCGGCAGAGAACTCGATGAACTTCAGCAACCATGGCAGCTACCCAGCGCATGTTGAAATTCTTGCCCAAAGGACCAGAATCGCCGGCTAAAAGTTCCTGAACGTACTTCTGAACAGGAGCTTCCCAATGTCTCATGTTCGACATGTTGATCGCAAATTCCTGTGTCTGAACAGGAATACGGATATTTTCCTTCGTGAGGATGTATTCGCCCGTGCCGAGGTTTAGCGTGAACATGAAAACGCCGTTTCCGGTCGTTAAGGTTAGGATGGTTTGCGGCGAGTACATCACATAGCCGGCAGCAATCTGCTTGCGGCCCGGCGTGAGGAAGCTCTCATCGGTGATCTTTCCTTCGGGAGCCTTAGTAATGGAGAAGATCGTTCCAATCGGCGCGTTGATATCGATATTGCTCGAACCGTCTAAGGGGTCGAACATGATGAGATATTTGCCGCGTTTGTAAGCTGCCGGAGTGGGCAGGCAGTGGTCCATTTCTTCACTGGCCATGCCGGCTAAGGCACCGGTCCACTCAACGCCTTCCACAAAGATTTCATTTGTGATGACGTCAAGTTTTTTCTGGTGTTCGCCTTGAACGTTGTCTGTTCCGGCAAAGCCGAGAACGCCGGCAAGAGCTCCGTGGGTCACCTTATCGTTGATTTCTTTACTCAAGTCTGCAACCGCGTTGAGAAGATCGCAAAGCTGCTGATCGATGACGCCGTCGCTTAACTGTTTCGCTAAAAACTGCTGAAGGTTGATGGCCACTTTATAAATCTCCTTTTGAAAGATCGTTTGTGTTCTGCATTCTAAAAAATTCTAGACGGGTTCTGTCAGGGCATGCTCAATAATTTCTCGAACATTCGGAGAAAGATTCTTCTCCTCACTGACATATTTGAGCGCTTTGTACATGAGGCTGGACAAAGTCGGCTCGTAACGGCGCCAGTTTTCTAAAGCTCGAGCAAGGCGGGCTGCGACTTGGGGGTTGAATTTGTCGACGAACAGAACGCTGTCAACCCAAAGCTGATAACCCATTCCGTCAGGACGATGGAATTCCGGACCGCCTGTACGGAAGAATGTGCCGAGCAGGGCGTAAATGCTGTTCGGGTTGTGATCCTGATACTTCGGATGCTGAGTCAGGGCACGAATTAAATCCACGGTCGGACGCTTGCCGCGCTGAGTGCGGAGCTGAGTGCTGAGCGCCAGCCACTTGTTGTTCAGAAGCGGTTCAGACTTCCATTCAACGTCTGCCTTACTCAAGAGTTCTTCTCCGATCGGCAGGGAAGCCTGCACGGCAATATTGACGGCACCTAATCGGTCGGTCAGGTTGTTTGCATTCTTATAGAGATTGCGAACCTGCTGCATAGCCTTGGCATCCTGAGCATAAGCCAGATAGCTCAGGGACAGCAGCTTAAGCGCACGGCGACCTGCGTCCGCAGCATCCGGTCGATAAAGACCCGGTGTCTGGTTGTTTTTAACCTTGTCTTCAAAAGAGCCTCTTAGGCGTTGACCGATTCTGCGCTTGATCAAGTCGCAGGCCTCGCGAATGAGCGCTGGTTCGATCAAAACACGGTTCTCGGCGATGTAATTCTCGCTCGGCATTTCCAGAACTTTGGCGCGGTAAGCCGGAGACAGAGAGTCGTCGTTCAGGATGTCCTCAAAGGCGAAAAGATAGGACTCGGACGGCATTGCGTTCTGAGCTCCGCGTCTGCTCAGATCCGTGATGAACTGATCGACCATCTGGAGCGTGAGTTTTTCAAACGCATCGGCACGGTTGAAAAGATCGGAATCGTGGCGGACTAAGAAAGCCAACTGTTCGCGGGTGTATTCGGTATTGAAGATGACCGGAGCGGAGAAGCCTCTTCCGATGGAGAGCAGTGGTTTTGTCGAGACATTGCGGAAAGTCCAGCTCTGGACTGCCTCGTCCAAAATCAGCAGACGAGACGTGCCGTCTGGGGAGTCTTCACCTTCGAGCTGCAGAGGAATATCGTTTCCAGCGTCGTCCAGAATGCCGATCTTCACGGGAATCATGAGCGGCTTCGGCGCCGGTTTGCCCGGGAAGGTTCGGTTGTTCTGACGCAGTGTCAAAGTAAAGGTTTTGGCGATTTCGTCCCATTTGGTTTCGACAGAGATGCGCGGAGTACCGGCCTGTGAATACCAGAGTTCGAACTGAGACAAGTCTTCATAATTCGATTCCGCCATGGCATTTAAGAAATCGTCGCAAGTTGCTGCGGTGCCGTCATAGCGATTGATGTATTCAAGCAAGCCGCGGCGGAAGCCGTCCTTGCCGAACAGTGTCTGATACATACGGACGACTTCAGCGCCTTTTTCATACACCGTAGTGGTGTAGAAATTATTGATCGAGCGGTAAGACTCTGGACGAATCGGATGAGCCATAGGGCCGGCGTCTTCCGGGAACTGAGAATTTCTCAGTACGCGTACGTCATCGATACGTTTTACCGCGCGGGAAGATTCGTCACCCAACATATCGGCAGAGAATTCCTGCTCTCTGAAGACGGTAAGGCCTTCTTTCAGAGACAGCTGGAACCAATCTCGGCAGGTGACGCGATCGCCGGTCCAGTTATGGAAATATTCGTGTCCGATGACGGCTTCAATATTGGCGAAGTCCTGATCGGTTGCGATGTTCTCATCAGCCAGAACATATTTGGAGTTAAAGATGTTCAGGCCTTTGTTTTCCATGGCGCCGAAGTTGAAGTCGTCGGTCGCCACAATCATGAAGCGGTCTAAGTCCAGGTCCAAACCGAAACGCTCTTCGTCCCACTTAATGGCTTTGACCAGACTTTGCATGGCAAACTCTGTTTTACCTTTGTTGGCCGGTTCCGTCCAAATTTGGAGCAAGGCTTCGCGGCCGTCGGACAAGGTGACTTTCTGCTCCTGAGCGACGAAATTGCCGGCAACCAAGGCAAAGAGGTAAGAGGGTTTCGGGAACGGATCTTCCCAGATGGCATAGTTGCGTCCGTCGAGCAGTTCTCCCTGTTCGACAAGATTGCCATTGGAAAGAAGGTCTTTGTAGTCTTTCGGCGCACGAATGACCACTCTGTACTTGGCAAGAATGTCGGGACGATCGGGGAAGTAGGTAATGCGGCGGAAGCCTTCGGACTCGCACTGAGTAATGTAGTTGTTCTTACTCATGTAAAGTCCGGAGAGCTCAAGGTTGTTGCGCGGATTGATTCTCGTGACGATTTCAATTTCCGTGCGTTCCTTAATGTTGTGAATAATGAGCTTTCCGGGACGCATGTCGTATTGCCCGGGGAAGGAATCTTCGCCCGCGATCTTGATGGAGACTAGTGTCAGGTCGTCTCCGTCCAAAATCAGATCGTCACTTTTTCTGTCTTCCTGCGGGACAGCAATAATTTTGGAAGTGACTTCTGTGCAGGTAGGGATTAAATCGAAAGAAAGGTCGATCGACTCGATCTGATGATCGGGAGCTGTGTAGTCTTTTCTAAAAACAATATTTGATGCGTTTTGTGATGCCATCTTTATGTTCGCTTTTTTGAATTCGACCATTTTAGCGCGGTACCTATTTTTACA
>URYO01000122.1 GCA_900552195.1 uncultured Sutterella sp.
GTAAACGAGGTGATGGACTTCTACTCCATGACCTATCCCGAACTGACAACGGCGACCGTCCACGGACCGGAATGGGAGGAAGACAAGGCGGTCTACCGCTTCAAGACAACTATCGGAGTGAAAGGATAAGCGTATGGATAAGAGAAAGAAAAAGGAGGACAAACCATGCAGACAGCTCTCAGAATCAACCAAGGAGAACCTGGCGGGACTCACAGACATTCTTCGAGCCGCCGATAGACGAATAGGCCGAAGGAGACTGGCAGAGTTAGCAGAAGTTGTCAGCAACCCGGCCGCACAAAAAAATCTGAAGCAGAGGATAAATACATACAAGGAAAAGCAGAGGAAAGCCGCAGAAGCAGACGGCTTCTGAGCCAGCCTCGGAAGGACACCTAAAGAAATTAAAAGGGCGCCGGAAAATCCCTGCAACAGATTTTCCGACGCCCTAAAAGGAAACGCTTCTTCGCTTAGCGGACTTTGATCTTGCCGATCAGTTTGTCAGCGATTTCGGTGACAGGAACGTTTTCGTTCTGAAGATCTCCGCGGTGAGCGTATTCGACTTCACCGTTCTTCAGGCCGCGATCACCGATCGTGACGCGGTGCGGAACACCGATCAGTTCCCAATCAGCGAACATGACGCCGGGACGCAGTCCTCTGTCGTCGAGAATGACGTCAATGCCCGCTTCGCGCAAACTACCATAAAGTTCATTCGAAGCCTTCTGAACTTCTTCACTCTTGTCATATCCGACGGGGCAGATCACAACGGTGAACGGTGCGATGCTATCGGGCCAAATGATGCCCTTATCGTCGTGACCCTGCTCGATGGCAGCGCCCAGCAGACGAGAAATACCGATACCGTAGCAGCCCATCTGAAGCAGCTGAGGCTTACCGTTTTCATCCAGATAAGTGGCATTCATCGGAGCGGAATACTTATCGCCGAGGAAGAATACGTGGCCGACTTCGATACCGCGCTGCATCTTGAGCGTGCCCTTGCCGTCCGGAGAAACATCACCTTCAACGACGTTGCGGATATCAGCAACAACATCCGGTTCTCTGAGGTCGCGGCCCCAGTTTACGCCGCGGATGTGGTAGCCCTCTTCGTTGGCACCGACAATGAAGTCGCTCATGTTGGCAACGGTTGTATCGGCAACGATGGTGACATCCTTAGGAATGCCGACCGGTCCGAGGTAGCCGGGTTTAGAACCGAAGGTATCTTCGATTTCCTTGTCGGTTGCAAAGCGGAATCCGCCCTTGAGCGCTTCGAGCTTTTCGGCTTTAACTTCGTTAAGTGTGTGATCGCCTCTGAGAAGCAGAAGAACGATTTTTGCAGGCAGCGGATTGCCTTTTTCGTCCTGCTGGTCGACTGCCAAAACAATAGATTTAACGCTGGCTGTCAGCGGCTTATTCAAGAGTTCGACGACCAGCTCGCACTTATCGCGGCCCGGAGTCGGAACTTTTTCCATTGTTTCTGTGGCTTCGGCGCGTTTTTCAATCAGGCAAGGAGCTTCGGCCAATTCGATGTTGGCAGCGTATTCGCTGTCCGGGCAGAAAACGATCAAGTCTTCGCCGGTATCAGCGATCACCTGGAATTCCTGAGAACGAGATCCGCCGATAGAGCCGGAGTCAGCGCGCACCGCACGGTAAACCAAACCCAAGCGATCAAAGATGCGGCAGTAAGCTTCGAACATCTTGTCGTAGCTCTTGCCTGCGTCTTCAGCCGTACGGTCAAAAGAGTAAGCGTCTTTCATGACAAAGTCGCGGCCGCGCATCACGCCGAAACGAGGACGACGTTCGTCACGGAACTTTGTCTGAATCTGGTAGAAGTTCACCGGGAGCTGACGCCAGGACTTGATTTCCTGACGAGCGATATCGGTCACGACTTCTTCGCTGGTAGGCTGGAGAACAAAGTCTCTGTCGTGTCTATCTTTAAAGCGAAGCAGTTCAGCGCCGTACTTCTGCCAGCGGCCGGTTTCCTGCCAAAGCTCAGCAGGCTGAACGATCGGCATCAGAAGTTCAATGGCGCCAGCACGGTCCATTTCTTCTCGAACAATACGTTCAATCTTCTTCAGAGAACGAAGGCCCATCGGCATGTAGTTATAGACGCCGGCTGCAAGCTTACGGATCATGCCCGCACGCAGCATCAGCTTCTGGCTAACGATTTCTGCATCTGCAGGAGCTTCTTTCTGTGTTGAAATAAAAAATTGTTTTGCTCTCATTACGAATTCTCAAAAACGAGCCGGCAGGCCGGCAGTCTACGATTAGGTTCGGATCTTATGACTTCTTTTCCTGCCTCTATATAATGGGCAGACACAAATAAGTTATTTTAAAGTTTTTATGCTTGATCAACATGGATACCGACCAAACGTCGGGATTATTTTGACCAATCCTCTCAAACAAGTTTTTTGGGGGAAACGTTTGGGTCAGCATTCCTGGCAATTTCCGCAGGGCGGTATCAACCGCGGAGAATCGCCTCGCGAAGCCATGTTCAGAGAGCTTTGGGAGGAGCTTGGTCTCTTTGAAAACCAAGTCCGCATCATCAGCCGCACCGAAGACTGGCTGCGTTATGACGTTCCAGACCGCTGGATTCGCCGCGACCTTCGCGGCATCTACAAAGGCCAAAAGCAGATTTGGTTCCTCTTGGAGTTTCTCGGTAAAAACAAAGATATCAACTTGAAAGCCACCAGCCATCCGGAATTTGAGGCCTGGAAGTGGAATGACTATTGGGTTCCGCTGAGTCAAGTAATCGACTTCAAACGCGGTGTTTATAAAGAAGCGTTGAAAGAGTTAGCTCCTGCTCTCTTTACCGACAAGAAACACCTTGTTCCGCCTGCAGGATGGGAAAAAGCGGAAGGTCCGGGACACTTCCGCCTTTACAAATAGTCGTCTTTAAGACGATTACTTATTCATCACAACCATGTTGTCCTGATGAATTAGTTCTCTCTGTTCTAAGTAACCCAATTCTTCAACAACTTCATCGCTGTGCAGTCCCATGATTCGGCGGGATTCATCGGAGCCATAGTTAATCATGCCGCGGCAGATTTCTTTATCGTTTTGGTCCACGACTTGAATGATTTCGCCGCGCAAGAAGTCTCCAATCACCGCTTTAACACCAACTGGCAGCAGGCTCTTGCCTTTGCGAACAGCCTCAACAGCTCCCTCGTCGATAACGAGCTTACCCTTCAGCTGCAAATGGTCGGCCATCCACTGGCTGCGGGCAGACATCGGTTTGCGATCGGTCTTCAGAAGCGTTCCGATGGATTCGCCTTGAGCTAAACGAACCAAAACATCAGGAATACGTCCGCTGGCAATAACGGTAGACGCACCGCTGCGAGCTGCACGTTTGGCAGCAAGTACTTTTGTCTGCATACCGCCCTTACCGATGGAAGAACCGGCGCCCCCTGCCATCGCTTCATAAATCGGATCTCCTGCCTCACCCACTTCTACTAACTTAGCTTCGGGATTAGAGCGCGGATCAGCGGTGAAGAGGCCGATTTGATCGGTCAAAATCACTAAGACGTCGGCATCGATTAAGTTCGTGACCAGCGCGCCCAACGTATCGTTGTCACCGACTTTGATTTCGTTGGTTACGACGGTGTCGTTCTCGTTAATGATCGGAACAACTTTGAGGTCTAAGAGCGTGGTCAGCGTTTGACGAGCATTCAAATAGCGTTCGCGATCTGCAAGGTCAGCATGCGTCAACAAGATTTGAGCTGTGCGAATGTCGTAGCGTTCGAAACTTTTTTCATAGGCTTCCACAATACCCATTTGTCCGACAGCGGCTGCGGCTTGGAGTTCGTGCATTTTTTTCGGTCGTTTGGTCCAGCCGAGACGAGCCATCCCTTCGGCAACGGCACCGGAGCTCACCCAAACAACCTGCTTGCCCATTTCTTGAAGCTTAGCGATCTGAGCCGTCCAGCGGGCAATTGCTTCCGTATCTACTCCGTGACCTTCGTTTGTCACTAAAGATGAGCCGACTTTTACGACAATCCTTTTTGCATCGTTCCAAATCTTGAGGTTTTCTTCCATCTCGTTTCATCCGATCTTATTGACGACAGCACTCTTTCGAAACGAATCATAAACTTCGCTCCCTTTTTATGTGTCAAGCGAGTCGCCGAAGTGATAGTTTTTCAGTATATCCAAAATCGCTTTGAGCGAATGACTTCCATCTGGACAACACAAACCAAAAAGAAAAAACGTCGGAAGTTTTATCTTTCGGCGGTTTCTCTTTTTGCGATTAACTTACTTTTGTTCGCTTTCTTCAGGCTCTACGCCTTCTGGCGGAAAGACTTCTTCGTCTTCATCAAAGCGAACATCCGGTTCGCTTTCTTTGATCAGCTGTCTGCGCTGTTCGTGAATA
>URYO01000123.1 GCA_900552195.1 uncultured Sutterella sp.
GGCGTCAGCCGGAACGGCAGGAGCTTCGTCAGCGATGCTTTCTTCAGCAACGACAACAGCGGAAGCAACTGTCGGATCTTCCTCAGGCTTCAGGACAGGTGTGACACCTTCCGGAAGAACGAGGTCGGAAACGTGAACAGGTTTATCAACAGTAAGGCCGGAAAGATCGACTGTGATGAATTCAGGCAACTGATCAGGCAAGCAGGAAACCAGAAGCTCTGTGAGAGCGTGGTTAACGTTAGTCTTATCAATTGTAATAGCCGGAGATTTTTCTTCACCGACGAAATGCAGAGGCACATTCATGCGGATCTGTTCATCGGCGGAAATACGCTGGAAATCGATGTGCAGAACCTGTGGTTTGTACGGATGCATTTGGAAAGAACGAAGCAGGACACGTTCGGACTTGCCATCAAGAACCATTTCAAGAATGGAAGCATGGAATTTTTCCTTGCGGAGAGCGTGGAAAATTTCGTTGTGATCAAGTTCGATAGGGGTAGCAGCAACCTTACCACCGTAGACGATGCCAGGAAGCTTTTCCGCACGGCGAAGGCGGCGGCTCGCACCCGTACCTTGCGCTTTACGTGTGACAGCAGTGAATTTCATTTAAATAAACTCCAAAAATAGAACTGTCAGCCGCGACCAGCCGACAGTGGGGTACCTATTCGGCAAACAAGCTGCTTACCGAGGACTCGCAAGCAATGCGAGAAATTGTTTCGCCCAGAAGAGAAGAGCAGGACAACTGTCTGATCTTCGGGCAGTCAAGTGCATCTTGACGAAGCGGAATTGTATCAGTAACAACCACTTCATCGAGAGCAGAATTTGTAATTTTTTCTACGGCGTTGCCGGAGAAAACAGGGTGCGTTGCGTAGGCAAGCACTCTCTTGGCGCCGCGGGCCTTAAGGGCATCTGCAGCATGGCAAAGTGTTCCTGCTGTATCAACGATGTCATCGACGATTACGCAGGTGCGTCCTTCGATTTCTCCGATGATATTCATAACTTCGGAAACGTTAGCTCTGGGGCGGCGTTTGTCGATAATGGCGAGATCGCATTCCATGCGCTTAGCGACGGCACGGGCGCGAACAACGCCGCCGACGTCAGGAGATACAACAACCAGATCGGAATAGTTATGCTTCCACAAATCACCTAAAAGGATTGGGCTGGCATAAATATTGTCGACAGGAACATCAAAGAAACCTTGGATCTGGTCAGCATGAAGGTCCATTGTCAGAACGCGGTCGATACCGGCAGCCTGAAGCATATTGGCAACAACCTTCGCACTGATGGCTACACGAGTAGAGCGAGGACGTCTGTCCTGACGTGCATAGCCATAGTAGGGAATAACTGCAGTAATACGAGCAGCAGAGGCTCTCCGAAGCGCGTCAACCATAATGACCAATTCCATCAAATTGTCATTTGTCGGCTGGCAGGTTGGTTGGATGATGAAAACATCGCGGCCGCGAACATTTTCATTTAATTCGACTTGAACTTCTCCGTCAGAGAAGCGGCTGACCGTTGCACGGCCAAGAGGAATATTAAGGTGTTGAACTACAGCTTGTGCTAATTTCGGGTTAGCGTTGCCTGAAAAGACCATCAGGCTGTCTGGAACCATTTGGACCATGATTGTGCTCGATCAACTGAGTGAAAAAACGCAAAAATAAAAGACGAGAAGCTCGTCCGAAAATTGGCAGGGGAGGAAGGAGTCGAACCTTCGCGTGCCGGGATCAAAACCCGGTGCCTTAACCACTTGGCTACTCCCCTACGTACAGCAGACTTAAATCACGCCCAATCATAAAGCGGGTGAAACTTAAGACTCCTGAATGCCCATTGTCTCCAACCTATGGGTAGATTAGAAATCAAACGCACTTCAGCGCCCGATTTTACCGCGTAAAACACTGCTGAACCTGAGCCGGTCATTCGGGCTTTTCCTAACTGTTTCAAACAGTCGATCGCCTCTTTCACTGAAGGGCAGATATTTGCCGCCACAGGTTCGAGATCGTTATGCCCGAAATCTAGCGGCAGGCGAAGCAAAGCCGCGCTAGAGGAATTCGTAATTCTGATGGAATCCGTGTCCCTTGTCAAATTGGGGCTTTTGAATACATCCGCCGTGGGCACACTCGCGCCGGGGAAAACTACCGCCCCCTCGAAATCGTCAGTAACGACGGGAGTCAGCACCTCTCCGACACCTTGGGCAAAGGCAGTTTGACCGAAGATAAAAAAGGGAACGTCGGCCCCAAGCGTTACCGCCAGATTTAAAAGTTCGTTACGCTTTTTATTGATATCCCACAGTCTGTTCAGTGCAATCAGACAGGTGGCTGCGTCGGAGGAACCTCCGCCCATACCGGCTCCGTCAGGAATGTTCTTTCGGACCGTGATCCGGACCCCACGGTGCGGAGCGAATTGCTGCATAAGCTTTGCCGCTCTGCAGCAGAGATCTTTTCCCAAAGCCCAGCTAATGTCGCCTTCGCGAATGATTTTAGGCTCATCGAGAACTTCGAAATCAAGGTAATCGCACAAGTCGATCATGCTGAAGACAGACTCCAGCAGGTGCATACCATCTGGTTTTCTGCCGATGACATGCAGAAACAAATTAAGTTTAGCCGGGGCCGGCAGATTCAGGCAGCATTTCACGGTTGTTTCCTCGGCAGAATTGTCAGCGTTACTTGAGAATCCGTCGAGGGCACGTAGCCTTCGGCTCGGATGCGAAGGACTCCCTCCTTGTCTTCGGATCTAACCTTCCAGTCATGAGAATTCAGGTCGCCGGTGTTCTTTTCGTTTTTAACCCATGCCAGGAAACGATCGAGACTTAAAGGGATTCCGATGATCTGGTTCACCAAGACAGCAGAATTCGGGGCCTTATAAGTTTCATTGTCAGAATTAATCAATACGCATTCGTTCGGAGTTTCTTCTATGGAGGCAATTTTGGCTCCGAAAGGTCCGTTAATGTTCAGGACTTTTTTCTCTGGCAGAACGATCAGCCGAAAAGACCCGCTGTGCCTGTCGACTGAGGTTCCGGATTTAGAGGCAACAGAGAACCGTCCTGTCCATACCTCCGCGTTTTGCGGAACGAGGGTCGTGCAGGAACACAGCAAAAGTAAGCAGAGAAGCGCTAAGAAATTAATTTTGCGCATTTGGCATCTTTAAGCGTTTTTTCAATGCGCTCAGCTCTGCAGCATCGGGCCAAAGCTTCTCGGCTTCTTTCAGAACATCGGCGGCCTTGCGTTTATTGCCTTGTGTCCAATAAACCTCAGCAAGGTGCAGGTAGATATCAAGTTCTTTCTGAAGCTTCAGCGCATCGTTCAGATATTCAATCGCTTTGATATATTTTTTCTGCTTAAAGGCCAGCCAGCCTTTGGAATCCAAAATGTAGGGATTCCTCGGATCGAGCTGATAAGCCTGATTGATATATCGCTCGGCTTCTTTGATGCGTTTGGTCTGCTCTAAGAGCGTGTACCCAAGCGAGTTATATGCATTGGCGAAGCCCGGATCGATTTCTATCGCCTTCTTTAAATGGAACTCTGCCGTCTTAATATCATCCAAGCGCTCAGCAAGCATGGCCGCTTCGTAATGAAGCGCCTTGGAGTAAGGCATGGAGATCAGGGAAGCATTCAGTGCATCGAAGGCAGTTTTTTCTCCTTTGGTTTCCAGAAGGATTCGCGCTTTAAACAATGCGGCTTCTTCCACGATAGCCGGTTCCTGATCTTCTTTTATCGTGTCAAGCGCCTTCAGGGCATCATCCCACTTGGACTCGCGGGAGTAAATATTTGCTGTTTGGAGCGCAGTGGCGGCCGTTAATTTCCCTTTGACTTTAGATGCGTAATCCAGAGCTTTCGGGAGCTCTTTTTCATCTGCAGCGATATCACTCAGCAAAAGATACGCGCGAGAGAGATTTTCATCGTCGGGATTATTTTTCAGGCGCTCCACGACAGATTCGAGAATCGTTTTTGCTTTCTTGACTTCAGAAATTTGAACATAGCTGATGGCAAGCGCGATCAGATAACGGTCGTCATCTCTATATTCTTTTTCTAAGACATTCAGAGCATCGAAATTTTTGGTCTGGAAGAGCAGCTGAGAATAGGCATCACGGATGCGGACGGCCTTTGGGTTTTTCTTGAGGTAGCGGGCCAGGATCTGCTCAGCTTCTTTTGGATTTGTCCGAAGCAGTGCGCTTCCGTAGGTTAAGACCGTCTCTTCGTTTTCAACGGTCCTGAAGGCGTTCTTGGAATATTTTTCTGCGGCTGAGGGTTTCAATTTCTTTGGCTTGTCGTTTTACTTCCCCTACATTAAAGACGCTTGTAACGGCATTAAATACGGTT
>URYO01000124.1 GCA_900552195.1 uncultured Sutterella sp.
CCGATAAAGTTCAGCAGCGTCTGGCAATCAACACTATTGTTGCCTTCCTGCCCGCAGCGGTGATTGGCGTATTGGTAGCAAGCTATATTAAGAAATGGCTGTTTAACCCGATTGCGGTCGCAACGGCCTTAGTTGTAGGCGGCGTGATCATCCTCATCGTTGAATACTTCCAAGATAAGAAGACTTACAAGCCGCGCGTAGAGACGATGGACGATATGAGCTGGAAAGACGCTCTGAGGGTCGGTTTTCTGCAGTGCTTGGCCATGATCCCGGGCACCAGCCGTTCCGGCGCAACCATCATCGGCGGTCTTTGCATTGGCTTGTCCAGAAAGGCAGCGACGGAATTTTCTTTCTTCCTGGCAATCCCGACGATTTTCGGCGCTACAGTTTATGACCTTTGGAAGTCCAGAGACGTACTGACAGCAACAGCGCTTCCGATGATTTCCGTGGGTTTCGTCGTGTCATTCTTCTCCGCACTCGTCGTGGTCCGCTGGCTGCTTCATTACGTTTCTAAGCATGACTTCTCCGCATTCGGCTGGTACCGAATCTTTTTCGGCGGCGTCATTCTTCTGACGTGGTGGACCGGACTGGTTCAGTGGTAACGAGTCAAAAGAAACGATCCAAACCAAACGGCGCCGAGGCGCCGTTTGGTGTTCCTGAGGCCTTAAATCTTGCGGAAAACGAAATCCCAACAGCCGTGACCCAAACGGTTGCCGCGTTCATTGAATTTTGTCGTCGGACGCTTAATAAGCGGATTTTCCGGCTGGGGAGCGGCTCCTTCGTGGAGGTTTTCTAATGTCGGCTCTGCAGATAAGACTTCCAGCATCTGTTCGGCATAGTTTTCCCAGTCGGTGGCGCAGTGGAAATAGGCGCCTTTTTTCATTTTCGGAACGAGAAGTTTTAAGAAGCTCTCGTTGATCAGACGGCGCTTATGATGACGGGCTTTTCTCCAAGGATCCGGGAAGAAGATATGCACGCCGTCTAAGGAATTGTCTTCGAGCATGTCTCTGACGACTTCCACCGCGTCATGACGGAAAATACGGACGTTTTTGAGGTTCATGTCATGAAGACGTTTGCTTAGGGCGCCGACGCCGGCAGCAAATACCTCGCAGCCGATGAAATTGATTTCAGGATGAGCCTGTGCAATCGCAGCAGTGGTTTCGCCCATGCCGCAGCCGATTTCCAGGACCAGCGGATTGTTGTTTCCGAATGTCTTGACCGCATCGAACATTTGATTGGCGTCATAGGGAATTTCATACAGTGGAAGCAGTTCTTCCAGCGCTTTTTCCTGGGCGTTGCTGATGTGCCCGCGGCGCATGCAGAAGCTGCGGATATGACGTTTTTTCAGTTCTTCGATTTGTTCGGGAGTCAGCGGTTCTGTTGACATGTGAAAGGATCCTTAATAAAAGCGAGGCTCAATTTTAGAAAATTAAGACGTGATTGTCTGCGATATTTTCTTGAAGTTACAGGCGGTTATAGATTAAGTATTGTTTGTTCAAGAGTTAACTGCGTGAAGTCAAAGTAGGAATGAGAAGGATTTTTCGATATGCCTAGGCATGCCTAAGAACACACGTTGTATGCCGTTTAGTGGTGGTGGAGATACTGATGGGTGACGTGCAGTCGGCTCTTGTAGAATGTCCGCAAAGGATCGAGCCTATGACAACCTACAGCAAGAGAGAAAAACTCAAGCCGCTTATAAGAATCGTGGATGATAACCAGGCGATTCTCAACTCATTGACCTTCATGCTTACTTGTGAAGGATATGAAGTTGCGTCATTTAGCTCGGCAGAAGCTTTTTTGGCCGGAGATAAACCCAGCCGAGAGGGTCTGCTGATTTTAGATGTTCAAATGCCGGGGCTGTCGGGATTGGAGCTGTTTAAGGTTCTCAATATGAGGGCTTATAAACTGCCGATTATTTTTCTGACGGCCCACGCAGATGTTGACATGGCTGTTGCGGCAATGCGGGAAGGCGCCTGCGATTTTCATCAAAAACCGATCAATCCTGAGACATTGCTTCCTGCGATTGCCAGAGGTTTAGAAAAAGCTCGCATCAGCAAGAGCGGCTTAGGCGATATCAAAGAGGAAGTTGAACGTTTTAAAGCACTGACCGAGCGGGAAGAGCAAATTTGCCGCTTAGTCGCAAAAGGCCTTGTTAGCCGTGAGATTGCAGAGCGTTTAGTGATTTCTCAGAGAACCGTTGATCACCACAGAACGGCGGCACTTTCCAAATTGAACATCCGAGAGCCCGCAGAGCTTGCTTTGTTTTTCGAAAGAATCGACGCATGGCGCAAGAGCGCCGGCCACGCGGGTCAGAACTTATTCTGAAGAACCGGGATTCTCATCGGCTTCCGGCAGAAAAATAACTGCCTTCAGACCATTCTCCGGACCTCTGAAAAATTCCAACTGACCTCCGTGATTCTCGACAATCAGCCGCACGATAGATAAGCCGAGTCCTAAACCGTCGATCTTTGAACTGGATAAGACGGAGCTGAGTTTTTCAAAAGCCTCATCGCTCAGGCGCGGACCGTTGTCGCTGACGCTAATGGCAATTCGTGGCGAACCGCCGGAGGACTTTTCCTTATGAACGGAGACGCTAACAGACGGATTCTTTTCAGAAGAAACGGCGTGGAGGGCGTTTTTCAATAAATTTTGAACCGCAAGTTCGAGCTCCGTCTTGTCGCTCCAGATCTTGTCGTCTCTGCCCTTAAGCCCTGAAAAAGTTACTTTAGTAGGAGACAGCATGGCCTCATTGAGCGTGTTGACGGCTTCAAGAACAATCTCATTGGCATTTAACAAAGAACGAGGCTGACCTTTTTTGCGCGCATAGGAGCGAACTTTTTCAAGGATAGACTCTGCAGTTTTAGCTTGAGATTTAATGGCACCTATGCCGGAACTCAGCATTGCGGAATTTGCCGGATTGTTTTGGTCTAGAAGCCTTTCAATTCCGTGGAGGTACCCGCTAATCGCTGAGAGCGGCTGCCTGAGTTCATGAGCGACGATCAAAGACATTTGACCGACAACACCAGTCTTTTGCAGGGAGGCCATTTTTTCCTGCGCGCGTCTGGCCTTTTCTTCCAATCTCCTTTGGTTTTGAAAAGATTCTCTGAGCTGGCGTGTCCGTTTTTCAACTAAATAACCGGTTCGAATATTGTGCGCAATGCCCGTGGCCAAGAGAACTAGACCTAAGAGACACCAGGGCCAATACATATCCCAGAAACGTTTCAGGTTCCACTCTCGAAGATAGGCATAAGGTCCTCTGCGAATTTGCTTGTACATAGCATCCGCCCCTGAGTAGTCACTGGCCACGGTCCAATGGAGTCCGCCTGGGTTAGACGGAAGTGAAAACAGCTTGAGAACTACTCGGCGGGAAAGCTCAGGCGAGAGGCGCGGTGTTGCAGCGATTGTCCAGTTGGGATAAAGATCGGTTGAAGTTAGACAGCGCTCAGACTCTCCGACATCTTTAACTAGGAGCGGCTTGATATCGTCAACGTTGTCTCCTTGTTTCTTCAAGTTTTCCAACAGGCAATTTCGAATAATGCCGATATCTGCCTGATTATTCCGAAGTTTGGTCAGGACGGCCGGCATGTCGTAGTGCGTATAGATTTCAGAGCTGAAGAAATGATCTGGGTCTTGGCCTCTCTGAGCCAACTCTCCCAGAGCTAAGTCGTGGCCGGCAAATCCATTCGGGCCTGTGGCTGCAAGCCGTTTTCCTTTCATGTCTTCCAGCGTGTTGATATCGTTCCGGCTTTTTAGTGTGACAAAAAGACTGCCTTCCGCTTTGTTGGGGTCGGGATGCAGATCTGAAGCGACAGTCGCTAAATCTCGAAGACCTTTGTTCGGCATGCGAAGATATGTTCCTGTTGAGCCAAGGACGAGATCGGCATCTTTGATGTCTTCCGGGTTTCCGGAAAACAGCACCGCACGGAAGTTGTTCGGGCCGAAAACTTCTTGGAGGGCACGGAAAGTCTGAGGAATGATGTCTTCTTGACCGTTCGGACGTGCCAGCGGGGACACCAGCATCGTGATGAAGGGGCTGTTCGGATCCGGTCTCCCGAATGGCTTAACGAGTACTTCCGAGGGCGAAAGCATCTTAATGTGGTATATGTCTGTAGACGGCGCCGAATATATAACGGAAGCGTCCGCCGCCGAATAATGGAGGGATAGCATGGATTGGGAAAAGGCTAAAAGAATATTTATCTACCTTCTTATATGGCTTAACATAGGCCTTTTTGCCGCTAACCA
>URYO01000125.1 GCA_900552195.1 uncultured Sutterella sp.
GGGGATTGGGTTTCAGGGTTACCTTGATGATTTCAGCTTCTCCATTGGGATTGGCGGTGAAGTAGGTGATACGGGAGCGTAAAGGACTTCGATATTTCAAAGATTGCAGCCGCCCTCGAAAAAGCAGGTAAAGCCACCGGTGAATTCGATGCCGCGACCGCAAACCGCATCACTCATATCGAAGTGATGAACCGTCTGGCTCAGCAGAATGTTGCGACTCCTACTATTGAACAGATTCAGGATGCCGTAGAAAACGCGCTCTTTGATACCGGATTCCGTAAGACCCTTCGTGCTTATATTGTTTACCGCGAACAGCGCGCAAAGGCCCGTGATGCTCGCCGCAGCCTCGTTGATGTTGAAAGCTCTATGAATGAGTACCTGCAGCATCTGGACTGGCGTGTGAACGCCAATGCCAACCAAGGCTACTCTTTGGGCGGTTTGATTCTCAACGTTTCCGGTAAGGTTGTTGCTAACTATTGGCTCAACTATATTTATCCTCCGGAAGTCGGCAATGCTCACAGACAGGCCGATATCCATATCCACGACTTGGATATGCTTTCCGGCTATTGCGCTGGCTGGTCCCTGAAGACACTTTTGAATGAAGGTCTGAACGGTGTTCCAGGCAAGGTTGAAGCCGGAGCACCTAAGCATTTAACCAGTGCTGTCGGTCAGATCGTAAACTTCCTCGGTACGATGCAGAATGAGTGGGCCGGTGCTCAGGCTTTCAGTTCGTTTGACACCTATCTCGCTCCTTTCATCCGCATCGACAGCCTTGATTACAAGGAAGTCCGTCAGTGCATTCAGGAACTTATTTACAACCTGAATGTCCCGAGCCGCTGGGGTACACAGACTCCGTTTACAAACCTGACGTTTGACTGGGTCTGCCCGCAGGACCTGCGCGATCAGCATCCTTTGATCGGCGGAGAAGAAGTTGACTTCACGTACGGTGAGCTCCAGAAAGAAATGGACATGATCAACCGTGCGTATATTGAAGTGATGCTTGAAGGCGACGCTAAGGGCCGCGTTTTTACATTCCCGATCCCGACGTACAACATGACGCCGGACTTCGAGTGGGACAGCCCTAATGCACATTTGCTCTTTAGCATGACTGCCCGCTACGGTCTGCCGTATTTCCAGAACTTCATCAATTCCGAACTCAAGCCGAACATGATTCGTTCGATGTGCTGCCGTCTGCAGCTGGACTTGAGAGAGCTGCTTAAGCGCGGCAACGGACTTTTCGGCTCTGCTGAACAGACCGGTTCCTTAGGCGTTGTGACAATCAACTGCGCTCGTTTGGGTTATGTTTTTGCTCAGGATGAAGAAGGTTTGTTCAATCGTCTGAGCTACCTGCTTGACTTAGCCCGCAACAGCCTTGAAATTAAGCGCAAGGTCATTCAGCGCCATATGGATCAGGGCTTGTTCCCGTATACAAGACGTTATCTCGGCACGCTGCGTAATCACTTCTCTACGATCGGTGTGAATGGCATCAATGAAATGATCCGCAACTTCACACAGGACGAAGAAGACATTACGACGGAAGCCGGCCACGCCTTTGCCGCTAAAGTGCTTGATTTCATCCGCGACAAGATGGTCATGTTCCAGGAAGAAACCGGACACATGTACAACCTTGAAGCCACACCGGCTGAAGGTACAACTTACCGCTTTGCCAAAGAAGATAAGAAGCGTTTCCCGAAGATTCTTCAGGCGGGTACGCCAGATCATCCTTACTACACCAACAGCTCTCAGCTGCCGGTTTCCTATACGGACGATCCTTTCGAAGCTTTGGAAATGCAGGAAGACCTGCAGAAGAAGTATACAGGCGGCACCGTACTGCATCTGTACATGAATGAAGCCATTTCGAGCCCCGAGCTCTGTCGCGACATCGTTCGCCGCGCTTTGACACGTTTCAGACTGCCGTACATCACGATCACTCCGACATTCTCGGTTTGCCCGAAACACGGTTATATCCCGGGCAACCACGAGTTCTGTCCGAAGTGCGACGCAGAATTGATTGCCAAGAAGAAGCTTGACATGGCTTCCAACGGTTAAGAAACAGTAAAGATTAATTTTTTAGGATTGATTTATTCACACAGGAGACTGCAATGAATGAAAATGTTAAAGACACAAACATCGAATTGAAAGACGAAGAACGCACAAAATGCGAAATCTGGACCCGCGTGATGGGCTACCATCGTCCGATCTCTTCTTTCAACATCGGCAAGCAGGGTGAATTTGCAGAACGCAAATACTTCGACGAAAAGAAGTGCGGCTGCAGCAAGTAATCTTTGATTAAAAGAAATCCTCTCGTTGCTTCGCGCATCGGGAGGTTTTTTATTTGGGATTTTTCTTTTTATGAAAGACGTATTTATTCCTATTGAACCTGAAGTGAAGGACAAACCTGCTGAGGAACTTCTGGTGGGCGGCGTAACACGCATGACCACCATCGACTTTCCTGATTGTTTATCTGCAGTGGTCTTTATCAAAGGGTGTCCGTGGAAGTGCGTCTATTGTCAAAACGAGGATCTCCAAAGCCGAGAGATGAACGAAGGGGACGGTTACGTTTCCTGGGAATACATTGATCATTTCCTTGACAGAAGAAAAGGTTTAATTGACGGCGTGGTTTTCAGCGGCGGAGAACCCTGTGTTGATCCTGCGCTCCCTGACGCCATTAAAAGAGTCAAAGAGAAGGGCTATAAGATCGGGCTGCACACCGGAGGAATGTATCCGCGCAGACTGAGAGCGATTCTTCCGTATTTAGATTGGGTCGGATTAGATATCAAGGCTCCTTTGTCTGATGAAGCTGCTTATGAAAAAGTCGTTCGCCGCAAAGGCGCAGCAGCCAAAGTTCGTTCTTCTCTTGAAATGCTGTTAGAGGTTGGTGTTTCTATAGAAACACGTACGACCGTGCATCCCGAATATCACACTGAAGAGCAAATCCTTCAGCTCGCCAGAGAACTGTCTGATGCAGGAATTGAAACTTACGCACTTCAAATTTATCGCCAGCCCAGAGGACTGCCGGAGGAACATCTTCTTGAACGTGTCGGAAGTGACTATCCGCATGAAGAGACTTTAAAAACGCTCGAGTCCTTATTCAAGAAATTTATTTATCGCCGCAGTTAGCGTTTTTTGAGAAATAAATTTTATGAGACTGGCTCGAAAGAACATTCGGGACCGGTCTTCTTGCTTTTCGGACAAAGCATTGAACTCAACTTCGGCGGCATATTTTCTTTAAGACAAATCTCCTTGTTAGACTTTGACCAACCATTTTCGGACGGAGCTCATCGATGAAAAACAACGGCAATTTTAAAAACGCCGGATCTTCTCGCGCCAAGACGTGGAGAAACATTCTCTTGATTTTGGGTGCGGTTGCTCTTATTGCCAGCTACATTGCAGATATTCGTGACCCGCATCCGGGTACGGAAACTCAGGATAACCGCCCGTTTGTAGAACAGGTGCTCAAAGATGGCTTTCAAACACTCCATGCCCGCGTGACTCGTGTGGCTGACGGCGATACCGTTTACATTAAAGATGACGAAGGAAAAGAAGCTCGCGTTCGACTTCTCGGGATCGATGCGCCGGAAAGCAAACAAGCCTATGGTGTCCAAAGTGCCGAACATTTGAAGCGCAATCTTCGGGATGCTGGGTATCACGTTCAAGTGATTTACCGCGGGAGAGACCAGTACGGCAGAATTATCGGAAAACTGGTAGCCGATGGAAAAGATCTAAATCTCGACCAGGTCAGCACCGGAAACGCCTGGGTCTATAGAAATTATCTGAAAGATCTTCAACCGGGAGATAAAAACCTCTATTTGAAAGCCGAGGACAATGCGCGCGCAAAGAGAATCGGCTTATGGGCGGACCCCAATCCACAGAACCCTCGCGATTGGAGGAGAGAGCATCCAAGGAATTAAGACTGCAATAGTCAGCAAAACAAAGCCTGCCGAAGGGCAGGCAAAATAAAAGGCCGTTTTTGTTGAAGATTCGGCCTTTCTTGTCGGTTAATTCAGCATTTGCTTGTCCGGGAAATCCGGATTTTTCTCGAAACACTGAGGAGCAACCAAAATCGCTACTTTTCCTTCGTCTCCGCGAATGGATTCGGTTAGGAAAGGAATGCTAAGAGGCGACTCCCCGCCGACAGGCTTCGGATCCTGCATGGAAACCAAGATTTCGGGAACACTGGTCAGGAGGGCTTCTGAGCCTTTTTTCAGCCAATATCTCGGAAATTCATTCGTGAAAAAGGAT
>URYO01000126.1 GCA_900552195.1 uncultured Sutterella sp.
GCCAAAGAAAAGAATCTCTCTGAAACAGGACTCAGCACTCTTGAGGGCGGCTCGGTCTGGATACGCTTTTTTATCTTCTCCAAAAATTCAATATAGGGAGAATTCATAAAGTCGAAGTAGAGAGGCTTCGGCCGCTCGTAGTAGTTAACGACCACCCAAATACGGTAAGAAGGGCCAAGGCCTGCTTTCTCGAGCCAATTCTTGCAGAGTTCATCTATTTTTCTAGGATTGAGAAAGTTTTGAGGAGGATTCAAATCTTTGATGAGTTTGTATCCTCGCGTTTCATCCGGCTTCAATTCCTTACGGTTCAGGTTATGGATGAGCATTCCATAAAACTGTCGATCTTTTTCGCTGATTTTTTGTGCTGTAGTCTCCGAATCAAGCGAAAGCTGACAGACCGCCGAGGTATGAAGAATCTGAGCAACATCGGTTAGAAACTCAAAGCTCTCGGCGCCCCTCTGTTTGTTTGTCAGGTTAACTAACTCGCACAAAGCATAGGAAGGCTCAACCGTTGCCATACTGATTTTGCCGAAATGATTTGCACGCAGGACTCCGAGACAAATGAGATCGTCGGTTCTTTGCTCTTCAGCGCTGAAGTCTGATAAGTCTTGAGAAATGTCTAAGAGATTTGATCTAAGAAGATGCTCTGCCCGATCGATGAATTCGTTGCGGTTAACAATGCCGATGCAGACAGTAAACATCCGAAAAAAGTCTGTCCTGTCTTCTTCTTTCGGAAGCTTCTTCAGCTCTATCTCCAGACTGTCCCGCTGTGTTGTATCTTCGTTATCCCAGGTAAAAAGAGAGGACCGGGGCTGGTTTAGGCTCCCGGGCATCTGTTCGATAAGATCATTCTTGTCGAGGTCGAACGGCGTTAACGCTTCGACATGCAGCCAAAGCGAAAGAATTTTGGCGAGATTATCCTTATCTAACTTCATGGCAACGGCAAAAATTAATTCTTTTTTTGAGGTTTATAACCTCATTGTATGATTTTTTCACCGGTAGCCATGAAATTAGAAAAGGCCGCGTTTGGGCTGAGGAAAGTCAGAGGTAATAACGCCAATATGTCCAAGCAGAGAAAATCAAGATCATCAGTAAAGAAAGCACACCGCACTTCCCGATGGTTTTCCAAAGACGGCTCTTAAAGTATTCCACTGTAACCAAAATACAAAGATGCGTCGGGGTCACCATCTGTCCGGCCATACCGTAAACCATTGCAATACCGACTAGAACAATGTTGCCCGGAGCCATAAGAGCTACAATCGGCATCACGATCGCAATATAGCCTTGTCCCATGCCTGTCATCACTCCGAAAATAAAGGAAAGGCAGGCAATGATCACTGCCTGAGGCAGCGCGGAATTATTAAAGACGTTGACGATTTCATCAAGCGTACCGATAACGGTCAGCAGCTGAATGAAATAAAGGATGCAGACGACATTGAAAAATAATTTTTTATCCAAACTTTCCGTGAAAACGCTCTTCACTGAAATCGGACGCTTGAACCAGAAATAAAGCGGAATAAACGCTACAACCACAAGGCCCATTGCAAGGGCAGCCTGAACATTAAACGCAACAATTAAGAGGAAGCTCGTGACAATCGGACCGAAAGCCAGAACCAGACTCTTCCAATCGATGGTTCTGTCATGCTGAGTATTGGTCGCTTTTTCCGGGTCTGTAATCTTCAACGGAATAATTAAGAAGATCCAGCCCAAAATAAAACAAAGGATCGTGACCCAGCCGACCTGGTCAATCAAATCGCCGATTGTCACATTCGCAATACCGCAGGCGAGAATAACACCGGGCATCAGGGGATTGGAAAACTCAAAAATATGACGGAACCAAAGATTGATCGCGCTTTTTTCTTCATCATCTACAGCAATACCTTCACTGGCTTCCTGCACAATCGGCGCAGAGAAGCGAGCGCCTCCCAAGGACGGAAGAAGCCCTAAAAATGCCGGCATGAAGGCGAGCGTAACCTTGTTGCTGGAAAAGATATTCCGCAGCGTTACAACCATCCCGTGAAGGGATCCGCTCTTACGAAGTTCCACTTCGAGACACATTACAAAATACAAACAAAGCAGCAAATCCCAAGTTCGCTGCATTGTCAAAGTTTCTGTAAAGGCAACCCAAAGTTTTTCGAAGGATCTCGATTCAAAAATCCAGATCAGCATACCGCCGCTTAGAATTGCCGGTCCGATAAGAACTTTGAAACGAAGAAGAACAACGATGAGTATCATCGCTGCAACAACAACTAGGAAAACCGAATTCATCCTGGGACTCCGGATCGCAGGAAGCGATCCACTATATAGTTATTAATCTTTAAGGTCGGCCCTTCTCGGTGGTTAGAGGAAAAGACCGTTTTCTTCCAGCACAATAGTTTAATTTGATTTTCGCCTGAGAAAAGAAAACCCGATGCGTAACACCGGGTTTTCCAAAATTAGAACTGGAAGTTCTTAGGCTTCAAGATTCACAGGGAAACGAGGTTTGAGCTGCTTGAAGAAGTCATTGCCCTTGTCATCAACCAAGATAAATGCCGGGAAGTCGACGACATCGATTTCATAGACAGCTTCCATACCGAGCTCAGGGTACTCAATGCACTTGATGCTACGGATAGATTCAGCGGAAAGGTCAGCAGCAACACCGCCGATGGTTCCGAGGTAGAAACCGCCGTGTTTCTTGCAGGCTTCCGTAACAACATCCGTACGGTTGCCTTTAGCAATCATAACGAAAGAGCCGCCGGCAGCCATAAACGGATCAGCATACGGATCCATACGGTTGGCAGTTGTCGGACCCATAGAGCCGCAAGCATAGCCTTCCGGTGTCTTGGCTGGGCCTGCATAGAGAACGGGATGATCTTTGATGTACTGCGGGAGGGGTTCACCCTTGTCAAGGCGTTCCTGCAGCTTGGCGTGTGCAATGTCACGAGCAACAATGATCTTGCCGGTAAGAGAAACGCGTGTAGAAACCGGGTGCTTAGAGAGCTCTGCACGAATCTTTTCCATCGGCTGGTTCAGGTCGATCTTAACGGTTTCGCCTTCTTCCATATTTCTGAATTCTTCAGGAATTAATTCAGCAGGTTTGTCGTCGAGTTTTTCGATCCAAAGACCTTCACGATTGATCTTGCACTTGACGTTTCTGTCTGCAGAGCAGCTGACGCCGATACCGATCGGGCAGCTGGCGCCGTGACGCGGCAGACGAATAACGCGAACGTCGTGAGCAAGATACTTACCGCCGAACTGAGCGCCCAATCCGATGTTGTTGGCAAGTTCGAGCAGTTTGTTTTCGAGTTCAACGTCACGGAAGGCACGGCCGGTTTCATCGCCGGTTGTCGGCAGATTGTCGTAATACTTCGTAGAAGCAAGCTTGACCGTCAGCATTGTCTTTTCAGCAGATGTTCCGCCGATAACGACAGCGATGTGGTACGGAGGACAAGCAGCTGTTCCGAGGCCTTTGATCTGCTCATAAAGGAAGGGGATTAAGGCTTTCGGATTCAAGATAGCTTTGGTCTTCTGGAAGAGATAGGACTTATTGGCAGAGCCGCCGCCTTTAACCACGCAGAGGAAACGATATTCTTCGCCTTCGGTGGCTTCGATATCGATCTGAGCAGGCAGATTGCAGCGAGTATTGACTTCCTTATAGAGAGTCAGAGGAGCGTTCTGAGAATAACGGAGCGCGTTCTTTGTATATGTGTTGTAGACGCCTCGGCTGATGGCTTCTTCGTCAGCAAAGTCTGTCCAGACTCTCTGGCCTTTTTCACCGTGAATAATAGCCGTACCTGTATCCTGGCAGATCGGCAGAATGCCCTTGGCAGAGATTTCTGCGTTGCGAAGCATTGTTAACGCAACATATTTGTCATTATCAGAGGATTCAGGATCTTTCAGGATCTTTGCAACGCACTCGTTGTGAGAACGGCGAAGCATGAAGTTAACATCGGTGAAAGCACGTTCGATAAGCATCGTCAGCGCTTCAGGCGTAACTTTCAGAATCTCTTTGCCTTCAAAATTACCGAGAGAGACATGTTCGGAAGTGAGGTGATAATACTCTGTGGTATCTTCCCCGACTTGGAACATCGGTGCATATTTGAACTCAGGGGCTTGAGCCATTCGTATCTCCTTTGTATAAGTTTGTAAATTTGCGGATAAGAAGATACGCTAAATTCAATGGTGCGTCGATAGTTTATAAAGTTTATTAGGGTTATTACTTACGCATAAAATCCACGAAAACCGATGGTAT
>URYO01000127.1 GCA_900552195.1 uncultured Sutterella sp.
AGATGGCTGAGTTTTTAGTGGAAGAGCTCAAGTCTTATGGTCTGGAAGACGCGCATATCGGCAAAGGAGGTGTTGTTTATGCTTCGCTTGACGCCGCAAAAGGCTTCGAGGATTGCCCTGCCATTGGTTTGATTGCTCATATGGACACCTCACCGGATGCCCCAGCAGTCAATATCAAACCTCAAATTATTCAAGTCGAGACCGGTGATGTGCTTTTGAATCCGGAAAAACAAATCTATTTCCGAGAAAACGATTTTCCTGAGATCAAGAAGTATGTTGGTCAGGAAGTGATTTTCACCGACGGAACAACTCTTTTAGGCGCAGATGATAAAGCCGGCGTTGCCGCTATTACGGCTTGCATGGCCTATCTCAAAGATCATCCGGAAATTACACACGCCAAGATATGTGTTGCATTCACGCCCGATGAAGAGATTGCTAAAGGAACCGTGAATTTTGATATTCCGCATTTCGGCGCTGAATACGCTTATACCTTTGACGGCGGCGAAATCGGTACGTTAGAGACTGAGAACTTTAATGCGGCAACCGCCATGGTGACAATTAAAGGTGTGGTAGTCCACCCGGGCCTTTCTAAAGGCAAAATGGTTAATTCCATCAAGCTAGCCTCTCGGCTGATAGGCGCTTTCCCTGAAGAACAGGCTCCGGAAACTACCGAAGGTTATGAAGGCTTCATTCATCCCAATAAGATCGAAGGAACTGTTGCGGAAACCTCCGTCCGAATCTTGATCCGCGACCATGACAAAGAAAAGTTCGAGGCAAAGAAGACTTTGCTGAAAGACTTGACTCGAAAACTTGCAGAAGAAGAATCGCGAGCAGATATCTCCTTAACAATTAAGGATAGTTATGAAAACATGCGTCCGTACCTTGAGAAGACACCCAAGGTTATGGAAATCGTTAGAGAAGCCTATCGCCAGGCGGGCATTCCTATTTCGGAAGAGCCGATCCGGGGCGGTACTGACGGAGCTCGTCTCTCTGTTCGCGGCTTGCCTTGTCCGAACGTTTTCACAGGCGGGTTGAATTATCACAGCGTCTATGAATGCATTCCCATTCCGTCGCTTGAAGCAGCTGCAGAAGTTGCATTGAGTTTGGTCAAACTGTCGGCAGAGGTCAAGACATTGAAATAGATACGTTTGAGGTAGTAGTCCTTCCTTTTCAGAGATCTTAGGAAGAAGTTTTGGCTCCTTTTTCTAATCGAAAGAGGAGCTCTTTTTTTGGAATTCAAATGCAAAAAGCCGAGCATAGAACCTTCCGTCTCTCAGCTATCCTCAAACAGTCAGGACAGCGTATCTTCCGAAACGGTAAAAAGACCAAGGAGGTCGGTAGTGCGCGAAGACTCTCTAATGACTCATGATCAGATGGTTGCAAAATGGATGGAAAATCCTGAATTTCGAAAGGTTGTCTTTGAGCTTGATGCACAATATGCCGCTTTGGACAAGGCTTTAACGAAAGGCAAGCCCAATTGTTTGGAGCAGGCCAACGACACAAGAAAACGAACACCATTCCATTCCGTCCTCCAGCGTCCGGAAAGGCGTGCTATGGAGGACAAGCATTAGCTTTAGAAGATTTGAAAGGGCATCTGCATTATTGAAAATTTTCAAACGGCAAAAGACAAGCTGCTTGGCCATGTCTTCCAAGCAGCTTGAAAATCAATTGTCGCTAAGGAGCAGTGTTTAACTCATTGCAAACATCAGCAGCGTAACAACGATCAAAGCGACGATCGCCGGGATGGCTGTACGTTTAACCACTTCCATCGGGTTGACGCCTGCGATACCGGCCAGAATGATAACGCCGCCTGCAACTGGAGACATAGAACGTCCTAAACCTGCTGCGATCTGAGCAACTGCACCGAGTTGAACAATGGTCAAACCGAAGTCAGCGGCATTCGGTGTAATTGCCTGGTTGAAGGCTAAGGCGGCAGCGTTGCCGGAACCGGAAATAGCGGCCATTACGAAGGGACCTGCAGCGGCAGCGAACATGGCGACAGACTGAGAACCTTTCATCGCATCTACGAGAGCGCTGGTTAAGCCGATGGCTTTCATGCCCGAGGCAAACATAGCAGCGGCCGCAATCAGGATAACTACGTCGCAGAAACCGTCACCGGCACCGCGGCAGAATTTCTTGGAAGCATCGCCGATTTTTTGTTTATTGACTAAAGCAACGATCAGGCCGATGGCTGTACCGATCAGCATGCAGACGGGAACCGAGAAAGCCTTTGTCGGGAGAACGCCGACCTGTTTGGAAGCAAGAACCAGCAATGCAAGCGGAATAATCGGGATGATGGCTTTGATAGAGTTGACCTTGAAGTCTTTCTGGATTTCTTCGCCTTCGGGAAGTTCTTTGACGATTTCCGTTGATCCGACGCCTTCTTTCAAGACGATGCAGATAATCGTCAGACAGATGGCAGCGACCAGTGCACCGATAGCGCAGGGGAGAGCTTCCTGCATAATCACGATCATTGCATCCGGAGCCGGAATTTCTTTGGCTTTAAAGGCAATGTCGGCGATCTGAGGGTTGAACATCAAGCCGGGGCTGACGACGGAACCCCATGTTCCGATGAAGACGGCAGCGGCAGCCATCACCGGACGAACTTTCAGGGCGATTAGTGCCGGAATAAGAAGGACACCGACTGCGGCAGCAATGCCTGCCGCTGACGGCAGCACGATGTTTAGCAGCCAAGTAATGATGACGGCGCCGGGGATGACAATTACCGGAACGCGAGCCAATGGTTTAACCAGAAGATTTACCAAATGGTCTGAACATTTGGTAAAAGTCATGACGTAACCGAAACCCATCACGGTAACAATGGTCGGAACCAGGCCCCCGTTGACTAATTGTTTAACGAAAGCATCCACAGCGGCAGAGACTCCTCCGTTTGTGCCGACAACAACTTGTCCGATGAACGCCATCACCAAGCCGGACAAAGCTAAAACCAAACGCGCTTCGTAGTTCTTGTAAATGAGATAGAACGTGACAACGACGATTGCTAATCCAATCCAGATCATAATTTTTTCTCCTGAGATTTATTGTTGAGAAGTTTTTCGAATGCTTCGTCGAGCGCTTTATCGCTGTCTGCTAAAGCATTCCTCCATGCGCGGAGACGTTGTTCGTCTTCTTCTAATCGTATGGCGATTTCGTCCAATCCTCTACGTACGTTAGCCGGGGCTGGAGAGCCCGTTCCGACATCCGACTGAACGGCATGTTCCGGAGAAAGAACTGTACGAAATTCTTCCTGTGTAAGTTCAAACGGAAGTCGTTTGTCTTCAAGCTGCTCGGTGACATTGCCGAAGATTTCTTTTGCGGCTTCAAACGGGAAGTTGTCCGGATGGAGATCCCGTGCTCTGGCGTAGGTCACGATTTGACTTGCGAAGGTGTGACCGATACGGAAAGGAATTTCGAATTGTCGCTGTAAGGCCTCGGCAAGCGCCATCGTGGTTGTCCAATCGCTGTTTAGCTCCTCGAGACTACGAGCAGGATTGACCTTGAGCAAAGAGAAAGCCTGTTCCATCAGTTCCAGCATTTCGACACCTTTGACGAACACACCGGAGCAGTCTTCCAACACGCTTTCTTTGTTGTCATACATACCGAGCTGTAAGTTATGGGCTCGTAAAAAAGATGTCTGCATTGCGCCGACAACGTCGCTTGCTGTCCCTCGAGTTTTATTGAGAATGCCGGGATTGCGTTTTTGCGGCATCGCTGAAGAGCCGTAAGCGGCGCCGGAATCCAAGAGCAGCCAAGGACGTGTCTGTGAATATTGCTGCGCGAGGTCTTGAACGAGTGTGCCGATTCGGATAGCCACATTTGCGGCATTCGAGGCAGCCTCCAAAGGAATGTCAAAGAGGCTGATTTGAGCGGCATCCAGACCGTTCGTGATGGGCTTTTCAAACCCCAATAATTCAGCCAAGCGTTCGCGATTCAACGGCCAGCTGGAGCAGGCGAGCACAGCCACGCCGAGTGCAGATTGATTGATGCGTTTGTAGCTTTCAATGATTCGGTCTGAGTCTCTTTGGAAGGATTCCAAAAATCCCCAAAGATAGAAGGCCAAAGTGATCGGCATAGCCTGGACGCCGTTGGTGTACGCCGGAATGTATGTTTCGATATTTTCTCGAGCGATCGACAGAAGTCTTGTCCGCAGTTTGTTTAGTGCTTCACAAAAATCCCCTCATACCCCTCGAACTGTCCGCCTGTGATCCTGACTTTTG
>URYO01000128.1 GCA_900552195.1 uncultured Sutterella sp.
AAAGAAATAAGGATTATCAAACTATGTGCGGAATTGTTGCCGGGGTCAGCTATAGAAATATTGTTCCCATTCTGACGGAAGGTCTTCGTCGCATGGAGTACCGCGGGTACGACTCCTGCGGTGTCGCTGTCGTCGATGACGGTCAGCTTAAGCGTTCCAGAACGGTTAAGCGTGTTCAAGATCTGATCAGACAAACGGAAGAAGACGAAGTTAAAGGTTCCACAGGTATTGCTCATACCAGATGGGCTACACACGGGGCACCTGAAATTCGCAATACGCATCCGCTTTTTTCCAATAATCAGATTGCCGTGGTTCATAACGGCATCATTGAAAATTACGCCGCCATAAAAGAAGAGCTGATCGGTAAAGGCTACGAATTCGTCAGTCAGACCGATACCGAAGTGATTGCTCACTTAGTCCACTATTATTACAAAGGCGATTTGCTGGGAGCGGTAGAAAACGTGCTGCGCCGCATTCGCGGCGCTTTCGCCTTGGCCATTTCCTGCAAAGATGAACCAGGCCGCATTGTCGCGGCACGCGTCGCCGCTCCACTTGTGATTGCTTTAGGAGAAAACGAAAACTTCGTTGCCTCCGATCCCATGGCCTTAGCCGGCGTTACCGACCGTTATATTTATCTCGAAGACGGCGATGTTGCCGATGTTCGGCAGCAGTCCGCCGAGATTTACAATCTTCAGGGCGATCAGTTTGTCCGCGTTGAGCGTCCCGTCTCGGTTGTTCAAGGTTTCAGCCAGAACATTGCGCTCGGACCGTACACGCATTACATGCAGAAGGAAATCTTTGAGCAGCCTCAGGCGATTTCCGATACCTTGGAAGGTGTTGTCGGTATTTCCAGCTCTATCTTCGGACATGAAACGCCCGCCATGTTTAAGCGCCTCAAACGCGTCCTGATTCTTGCCTGCGGCACGAGTTATTACGCGGGCATGGTTGCTAAGTACTGGCTGGAATCTCTCGCAAAAGTCCCCTGTGACGTGGAAATTGCCAGCGAATACCGTTACCGCGAATCAGTCCCTGATAAAGATACGCTGGTTCTTACGATCTCTCAGTCAGGAGAGACCGCTGATACGCTCGCAGCGCTGGAACATGCCAAGAGCCTGGGCATGGACATGACGATGACGATTTGCAATGTCGCAACGAGCGCCATGGTGAAAAGGACTCGTGCACATTACATTACTCGTGCAGGTGTAGAGATCGGTGTCGCTTCCACGAAAGCCTTTACCACTCAGCTCGCAGCCTTGTTCCTGATGACCTCGGCGATTGCCAAAGAAAAAGGCTTGCTGTCTGAAGAGGAGGAAAAAGCTCGTTTGAAAGACATGCGCCACCTGCCTGAGGCAATGCGTGCAATTCTCGAAAAAGAAAACGAGATCAAAGAGTGGGCCTCTGTATTTGCGCAGAAGAACAACGCTTTGTTCCTGGGACGCGGGATGCATTATCCGATCGCCTTAGAGGGCGCATTGAAGCTGAAAGAAATCAGCTACTTACATGCCGAAGGCTATCCGGCCGGAGAACTTAAGCACGGACCTCTGGCACTGGTTGATGCAGAAATGCCGGTTGTCACGGTCGCCCCGAACGATGAGCTTTTGGAGAAACTCAAAGGCAACATGGAAGAAGTTCGTGCACGTAAGGGTGAGTTGTTCGTGTTCTCAGACCAAGGATGCAACATCCAGCCGTCCGAGGGTATGCATGTTATTCAGCTTCCGGAAAATTACGCCGTTCTTTCTCCGATTCTTCATGTCATTCCTCTCCAGCTGCTGGCTTATCACACAGCCATCGCAAAAGGAACGGATGTGGATAAACCGAGAAACCTGGGTAAGAGCGGGGCGAGGGAATAATCGTCTCGTTTGGACTCCAAAAGCAAAAAGCCGGCGAAATCGCCGGCTTTTTGCTGGGTATGAGCTTTAGGAACCTGCAATGAAGGTTCTGATGCCGGAGCCGATGAACTGCACGCCGATACAGATAAGCAGGAAGCCCATCAGTTTGGTCAGTACAGCAGTGCCCGACGGTCCTAAACGGCCGGAGATGTAATCTGCCGAACGCAGAACGATCCAGGTGACGGCGCAGGTTAAAACGATGGCGACGCCGGTCATGAAAAACGCACCGGCCATGTCCATAACGTTGGGAAGTTCAGCGATTTCGGAAGCAATACCGATAACAACGGCGATCGTACCGGGGCCGCTGATGCCCGGCATGGCAATCGGGAAGAAGGAATAGTCATCCTTGTCACGGCGCACAACCGGGGCACCTCCTTGATCTCGGGAACCGAAGAGCATTTGGTAGCCGATGATCCCGACGACAAAACCACCGGAAATACGAAGCGCTCCATAAGAGATGCCGAAGAAGACGAGAAGCAGGTTTCCGGCAGCCAGACTTACCAACATGATGGCTGCAGCGTAATAGCAGGACCAGTTAGCCTGCTTTTTACGCACGTCTAACGACATGCCCTGCGTCAAACTGATGAAAAGCGGAATCTTAGAGAGCGGGTTTGTAATAACAATGAGACTGACAAATCCGCCGAAGAGGTATTGCAAATAGAAGGAATCGAGCATGACCCGAAAATCGAGGTAACTAAAAAATTAAGCTGAATGATAAGACGATTGAAAGAAGAAAAAATGACTTTCTAGGGATAACGCCTAAGGGAATGAAGCGGATCTTCAGGAGGTCTTGTTTTTGCAGACAACTCTGCGCTGCAGTATCGGCAGCTTAAGTCTGTATCATTCTAGATTTGAGATATTTGATAAAAATATCGGCGCAGAGACGAACTTCATCGCTGATGATTTGGTCGTTCAAAGAAACAGAGACGCCGCAGAGACGTTTCATGTAGAGGTCAGCCTTAAGCATTTCGATATAATGCTGCGCCAGCGGTTTGAGTTCCTCAAGACTTAACGGGAGCTTGTTTTCCAGTACTTTGGCAAAGCAAAGGTAACTTAGTTCGGCTCCTTCGGTGTAATACCAGTTTCCAATATCCGGGTCTTTAGCGGCTTGAGAAAAGATGAGGCGCGAAGTATTGACGGCCCGATCATCCAAGATGGATGTCAGGAAGACTCTTCCGAAAACAATGAGCTCCTCTTCCCAAGGACGAGACTCGTCGTAATGTTCTGCGTATGCGAAATAGACCTCTTCCACCAAACTCTTCAGGCAGGCGAGAAAAAGTCCTTTCTTGGATCCGTATAACGAATAGTCGAGATTACCAGTCTGTCAACGCACCATAGACGACAGTTCAAAAGCAAACTATGTGTTAAAGCAAACTACCCTTTAACCCTTTTTTGAAAACCAGTACAGCTCTTTCGGTTCCCCAAAAAGACATCGTAACAAGTCGATAGCTTTCCTTTTCCATTTCTTCTATTTTTGCATTGATTTTCTCAGTTACATTTTCCACGGTAATTCCTTCTACTAATTCTGTCCGATACATCATATTTTTACCTCCATAAGCACTCAATCAAAACCAATTCGCTTTGTCTGCTCTGAATTGAGGGGTATCGCCTTCCTGGTATGGATTATAGGTATTGCGATTACACCCAAATTCTTTCAACGACTTTATTCTATTATCCTCTATCCATTCAACCAGCGAGATTCCATCAAATTCCTCTATACTTCCATTGTTCATTTCGTTTTTGAAATACCACTCCACAATCGTTTGATCTCCCTTATGAAAAAATTGCTTGATTTCCCAAATAACCACCTTGCCACGGGTATTCCATTCCTGAAACCAATGCTTTACTGTTTTTCGGTTGTTATACTGGGGACTCCAGCTTTCTGTATAGATCACATCTTCTGTAAAAATATCATCAATCCCCATATCCTGCTGATTGAGCCACATATCAAACCATAATCGGATTGTTTTTTCTCGTTCATTCATGATATAAACACCTCACCATTCTTTTGTCTTACCTTCGCGTTTGTTCTGCATAACCTGGGTTTGATATACGAGAACAGGAATCAGAGAAACCAGGGCAAGCACACCAAAAACTACCGAACATTTTGCAACCGCAAATATTGCGAACATGAGCAATATCAGCAACCACGGATTACGCAGATTTCTGTAATAGTTTTCCTTGTCCTCATAAGAAGTATGAAGTTCAAACGGCTTACCGTCATTATCTTTTTCTACGATCAACAGTTCCCGATTAAAGGTGGTGGCATTTGTTGCTATGCGTCCGCCTTTTTCAGCCCATGGCCGTAGGC
>URYO01000129.1 GCA_900552195.1 uncultured Sutterella sp.
ATCTGCACATTTCTTTTACATTTAGACATAAAATTATTGATCCCGTTTATTTGTGACTTTTACTCATTTCTTCCCATCTTTCGGGGTCTGACTTAACGATTTAGACTCTCACAGATACTCAACATTCACACCAGGAGAACACATGACAACTGACTTCCAAAAAGATTCCCTAGTCTTTGCTCAAAAATGCTTTGATGACGTGCGCGCTATGTCCAAAGACACCACCGGCGTTTCCAGACAGGGTTATAGCCCTGTTGAAACAAAGGTTCTTGAGTACTTCAAAAAAATCGGCGTAGAACTCAATCTCGAAATCAGCACCGACAAGGCCGGCAACGTTTGGATGACCGTCCCCGGAAAAAATCGTAAACTTCCCGCGCTCGTGAGCGGCTCTCATGCCGACTCCGTTCCTCAGGGCGGAAACTATGACGGACTAGCCGGCATCGTCGCCGCTCTGACCGTCGCCCGATGGATGCGCGAAACCGGTTATCAGCCCGAACGCGACTACACGGTTCTGATGATGAGAATGGAAGAAAGCTCCTGGTTCGGCAAATGCTATGTGGGTTCTCTCGGTATGACCGGCCAGCTCACTGAAAAGGATTTAGCCCTCAAACATCGCAGCAACGGAAAAACACTTGCTGAGACCATCAAAGAATGCGGCTTTAATCCGGAAGATCTGACAACCGGCGAGCCTGTTGTCGATCTCGCCAAGATGGCTGCCTTTATCGAACTTCATATCGAACAGGGCCCGACCCTTGATTCTTCCGAAGAATACCGCGTCGGTATCGTCACCGGCATCCGCGGCAACCTTCGTCATAAGACGATTCGCTGCATCGGCCAGACCGCTCATTCCGGCGCCGTTGACAAACAATTCAGACACGACGCCGTGCTCGCTTTTGCCGAATTGGCCTATCGTATGGACTGCTTGTGGGATGAGTGGCTCAAAGCCGGACACGACCTTGTTTTCACGATCGGCGTCGTTCACACTGCCCCGACTTCTGCAATCGCGATCGTTCCGGGCGAAGTTACCTTCTGTTCCGACATTCGTTCTCTGTCTCAGGAGACACTCAACGGCTTCCATGCTTTGTTTGAAGAAGAAGCCCGTAAGATCGGAGAAAAACGCGGCGTTAAATTTGAGTTTGACGGCGTGATCAAGAGCCAGCCGCTCGCCATTCACAAAGAACTCAGCGAGCACTTGGCTAAGTCCGCCACTGAGGCAGGCCTCAAGGTTAAGAAGCTGCCGTCCGGCGCAGGTCACGATACGGTTATTTTCGGCAACCTCGGCATTCCAGCTGCGATGATCTTCGTTGCTAACCAGAAGGGTTCTCACAATCCGAACGAAGCCATGGAAATCACAGACTTCATTCAAGGTGCAGAAGCACTGTGGCACGCAGTCAAGGCTTTCCCGGTCGAAGGCGTCCGCTAAACATTGATTAGCTTTCTATAGGCGTCCGATGCATTGGCTTCAGACGCCTTTTGTTTTGGCCTTTCGAAAAATAATCGAACAATGGTGTTCTCGTCATTAGAATGAACGGAAGTTGCAACGTTCATTCATTGGAGAAGCCGAAAGTGAACCTGAAAAAACTCCTTGTAACTTTCAGCCATTCGCTGTTTTGGCAGATCTCCTGCTTTTTGCTCGTCGTCACTGCCTTTGCCTTCGGAGCCCTCTTCCTCGTACTTCAAATCTCGGAAGATTCGACCGGAAAAGGCAGCGCAATTAATGTGTCGGGCTCTCTTCGTATGCAGAGTTATGTGCTGGCCTTGACAGTCGCACGCAGCTCGGAAGACACCGAGGTTGTTCGCAGTAAGGACATTAAGGCTGCCATTGCAGAATTCGAAAGACGTTTAAACCTGCCGGGGCTAACTCAGGCTATTCCTGAAGAGTCAGACAATGAACTTCGCAAAAGCTACGACCTTATTTCTTTCGATTTCTATTCAAAAATAAAACCGATGGCGCTAGAAACCATTCAGCAGCCGCAAAAGATCCATGAGTTTTTAAATACGGTTCCTAAGTTCGTCTCTGTCATCGACACGTTTGTTTTTGACCTGGAAAAGGATCTCGAATCAAAAAGCAATTTCATCCACGCCGGCCTCATTGCCTTCATGCTTTTGGCCTTCGTCCTTTACTTCGGTGTACGCTATTTCCTGCGTCACACACTGTTTGAACCCTTAGAAGATTTGGCTAACCTTGCCTCTTCCGTCCGAAACGGCGATTTCACAAAGTCGAGTACTTATAGAAAGCACAATGAGATCGGAACACTTTCCGAAAGCATGAACTTCATGATCCGCGACTTATCGCGCATGTACTCATCCCTGGAAGAACAAGTTCGTGAAAAGACTGCTGACTTAAATCGCCAAAACAAAGCGCTCAACCTGCTCTACGGGCTTAAGAACGTCCTCGGGGCCGAGCTCAACCGATCGGTTTTAGAAAAAGCTCTGGACTTTTGCTCCGAAAATTTAGAAGCCTTGAGCTGCGCTGTTTACCTTCGCAACGACGGCGACAAGACGCTTCGTCTTGCCGCGCGATTCAGCCACCATCCGATTGACCCCGAAGAAATAAGAAAGTTTTTTGAAGGCCAAAACGTTCCCTTCGAGAAATACAATTTCTTCAAGAAAAAAGTCCTCGGAAAAGACTGCACACTCGTTCTTGTCCCCGGAGCTGTCGGAACCACAAGGCTGTCTTTTGCTGCAATCTTTTGCGGTGAAGCTCCGGTGCACATCGATCGCGAACTGCTTCGAAGCATTGCACGAGAATTTGCTTTAGCGATCAACAACTCTGAGAAGAACGTGGAGTCTCGCCGCCTGATTCTTTTTGAAGAACGCTCGACAATCGCGCGCGAACTTCATGACTCGATCGCTCAGTCCCTCTCCTTCTCTCGAATTCAAATCACACGTCTGGACGCCGCGCTTAAAAACAAGTCCGACGAAGCTGAAGTCCGCAGCATTCTCGATGAGCTCAAGCTCGGCGTGATCACCGCTTATCAACAGCTCCGTTCAGTTTTGACAACCTTCCGTCTCAAGCCGAAATCTCCAGACCTTCGTGAGAACATTCTTTCCTCTCTGGATGAATTTAAGGAGCGTTCCGGCATCGACTATAGCGTCGAAAATCAGATTCAAAGTTTTGAGCTGGATGCTCAAAGCCATGTACATTTGCTCCACATCCTGCGTGAAGCTCTGACCAACGTCGAGAAGCATTCTCGGGCAAGCGCCGTAGAGGTCACCTTTAAACCGATAGGGGAAGATTCCTTCGAAATACGCGTCTCAGACAACGGGCAAGGATTTGATCTAAAAAGTAAGAAAGGTCATTACGGGTTGGAAATCATGCATGAGCGTGCTAAGGTATTGGGCGGGGAATTGCATGTTGAGCCTGTCATCCCCCACGGAACTTCGGTTGTTCTTCGTTTTAACTCTCAGAAAAAGGCGGTTTCCTGATGGCTAGTGAACATGACATTATTGTTGTAGATGACCACCCGCTCTTTCGCCGCGGCGTCATCCAGTTATTAAAAATGGATCCGTCCTTTAACGTTGTCGCTGAAGCCGGCGATTTCGAAGCAGCAATGGTGGCTGTACGCGGACGAGACCCCGATATCGTTCTTTTGGACTTGAACATGAAGCACACGAGCGGCGTGGAGATCCTAACGGCAATCAAAGCGTTTAACCCTTCTATCCGTGTCATCATGCTCACGGTTTCGGACTCTCCTTCCGACCTGCTCCAATGCTTCCAAAACGGCGCCGACGGCTACCTGCTCAAAGATCAGGAGCCGGAACAGATTCTTGAAGACATTCAGAAAGCCGCAAAAGGCCAAACAGTTCTCTCTGCGTCGATGAATCAGGCCTTAGCCGAGTGCTTAAGAGAAGAGTCCTTCAGCAAAGAGCGCCGCCTCTCCGAGCTTACAGAACGAGAAAAGAGCGTCTTGAAGCTCATTGCGCAGGGCAAGACCAACAAAGAAATCGGCAAAGCCCTTGAAATTTCTGACGGCACGGTCAAAGTGCACGTCAAACATGTGCTCCACAAGCTCTCCTTCCGCTCCAGAGTGGAAGCAGCGGTTTGGGCTAAAGAACAAAAGAATCTTTAGTTCTGCCAATACAAAAAAGCGCACGACCAGAAATTCGGATGGACAGATCTTCCGGCACATGGGCTGCCAGCTCGTTCACCGCCTCATGCTGCTGCCCGGCCCGCACCATCCGGTCT
>URYO01000130.1 GCA_900552195.1 uncultured Sutterella sp.
TAGGGTAATGGAAATATCAGAAAGCCGCACATGAGCGAGAGTTTATGTGCGGCTTTCTTTTGCCTTTCGGCCAATCACCAAGGAGAAAAGAATGATCGATCGGTTAAGGAACCTTGATATTTGTGAATTCGTGACATTCGTCGCAAGCCAGAACCGGTTTCTTATGACCGTGGTGGCAAGCGCCGCAATCTAAATTTTCTAAGTGAGAATCGTGCGGATTGATATCGTTTTTATCCGTCCTTGCTGCGAGTTTTTCGTAACTGAGGTGGCATTTGAGGCAGCCTTGGGTGTTGACGGCTTTCGGCGGCATTGTGGTATGGCAGGATTCGCACTTCACTCCGCGCTCAACGTGCCGATCGGCCAGCATTTTATCTGCAGCCCAAGCCCCCTGAACAGACAAGAGCGCTAAGGAGGCTACGAGCAGTAACTTCTTCATGGGAAAATCCTTTTTTCTTATTGCCGGAGACCGGCGCCTGTCGGCGCCGGCGTTATTTAATTATGACCAGGGTGTTTCGTTGGCGACTGTTCTGCCGGCGATTCTGCCGAATACGCAGGCTTCGGAGTTGTTTGTGGCACCCTGATAGATATGGCCCCACATAGAACCTAATTCACCGGCGCTGTAGAGGCGAGCGATCGGCTGGCCGAACGGATCGAGAACCTGGCCGAGTTTATTGCGGCGCGGACCGCCCTGGGTGTTCAGGATTGTCGGATAGAGCTCGGCAGCGTAGTAAGGACCGTCACCGATCGGACGAGAGATCACAGGAGCTTCACGGCCTTCGAAAGCAACCTTGCCCTTCTTCTCGAGAGGACGACCGAAGTCTTTATCGGCGCCGGCATTGATCTGGCTGTTCCATCGATTGACGGTTTCAACAAGGTTTTCTGCCGGAACGTTGATCTTCTTAGCCAATTCTTCGATGGTCGGAGCAGACACGATCACGCCTTTTTCAATTTCCGCAGAGTTGTCCTTGCTCCACTTGTAGTTTTCTCTGTTGAGTGCATAACCGGAAGTAGCACCGCCGATGATCGGGCCTCTGAGTCTGGCTGCTTCATCAAAGACGACGAAGCACGGGATACGCGGATAGCGATGTTTGATCGGATCTAAGACGTTAACACCGTAAATGCAGGTGTGGTTGTCCATCTTTTCATTAGCAAATCTCTTGCCGTCCTGGTCAACGTAGATATAAGAAGGAGCGAGCATGTTGATCTGCAGAGCTGTCTTAAGGCCCGGAACAACCAAGCCGAGCGGGCAAGACAGAGCGTTCATATGCCAGAGGTCGGCACCGGCAGCCTGAGCCATTCTGACGCCGTCACCGGTGTTGCCGGGATGGCCCAGACGATGGAACTTCTGCCCCATCGTGTGGTTAGACAGCATGTTGTCGTCGAATTCATAACCGCCGGTAGCGAGAACTACACCGCGACGAGCCTTGACAGCCTGCTTCTTACCATCGATTTCAACCCAAACACCGAGAACTTCGTCGTTCTGAGTGATCAGCTGCAGGCCGCGTGCATTGTAAACAACGGGGACCTTCCGGACGGTTTCAACCGCGTAGCGATAGTTGTTGAAAAGCATGTCGCCGCCGCGTGTCTTCTGTCCTTTCGGAGTGCGGAAACGCCACTTGTCGATGGCATCGGATTCAGGAATGTTCTGGAAGCCGGCGTGACCGTAGATGTAAACCTTCTGGTCCGGAGCTAGAGAAAGGAGGAAGTCTTTGGACTTCATCGCTTCGTCAACGAAAGCTTCAAGCAGTTCCTGGTCTTTCTGAGAGTTGGCAAAGTCGTAAGTCTTTGCAAGGTAAGTGATAGCGCGTTCGCGGTTGTTCGGGATCATCATGCCGCCGGAAGAAACGGCTGTGTTGCCGCCGCCCTGAGCTGTTTTTTCAAAGATGACAACCTCTGCACCTGCATCTTTAGCTGTGATGGCTGCAGAAGCGCCTGCACCGCCGTAACCGAGAATGACAACATCAGCTTCGCGGTCCCATTTTGCGGGAAGGTCAGCCTGAGGTTTTGCAGAAGCCTGGGAAACGACTCCGCCTGCAGCGGCTGTCGCAAGAAGGCCCTTGAGGAACGTGCGTTTTGTGACTTGCATTTGAGTTCTCCTATCGTTGGATTTGAGTTATTGGTTTTCGTAACCGACAGGAGCATTGTTGCCCGTTCCACTACCTAGGTATTTTGCGTTTGATCAAACTTTCTTCATTTAGTCGATTAAGTATTTTTACGGATTTGTATTTTCTTTAATTGCTTCCGTCAGGCTGTTCAACTGAGCCAACGTCCTGATTTGAAGTCTTTTCATTGCAGCGGCTCGATGATTCTCAATTGTCCGCACGGAGTTACCGAGACGTTCGGCAACTTCTTTATTGAGTAGACCGGCTGCGATCAAAGTCAGCACCTGCTGTTCCTTTTCCGTCAACGTTTCCCAGCGTCTTTTGGCCTCGTTAATGTCGAAGTCCAGCACCGCAAAACCATTGCTGCAGCGCCTGACGCAATCACGCACCACGCTTAAAAGCCTTGCGTGATCGACAGGTTTTTGAAGAAATTCCACCGCGCCGGATTTCATCGCGGAGACGGCCATATCTATACTTCCGTGGCCTGTGAGGAAAACAATCGGCAGAAAAATTTTTCTGCGGTTCATTTCCTGCTGCAGCTCAAGGCCCGTCATCTCCGGCATACGAATATCAAGGATGAGACAGCCGGGAACACTTGCGGCATCTTCGATTAAAAATTCACGCGCACTCGCATAAGCGGCACATTTCCACCCTTCACTTTCAAGCAGGAAAGAAAGGCTCTCGCGCATATCCTCGTCATCATCGACGATGCGAATTAAACAACCTTGGGGCACGATTACTCCTTCGCTGACGGAAGACGGACGAGAACGGAAAGGCCTCCGGATGGAATCCGTTCAAATGTGATTCTTCCTCCCAAGTCCTCGGCCAAGCCTGCAACGATGGATAGGCCGAAACCGAGTCCGCTGTGTTTAGTAGTTGCCATCGCCAGCTGAGATATTTGTTTCCATTCAGCGTCCGACATCTTTTCACCGTTATCTTCCACCTTAATGCAAACAGCACCCCCCTCCGATGAGAGGTTCACAATCACACGTCCGTTTTGTTTATCTTTTACTACTTCTATGGCGTTTTTTACAAGGTTGATTAGGATAATTTCCAATTCGATCGGGTTCGCCTCGACAAGAAGGCGCTCACCCTCCTTTTGAAATTCGACTTCCGTATCCGGAGATGAGGCTTGAATGTCCCGAAGTATTTTTTCAGCAGTTTTGCCGACGTCAACAGCTTGTCTCTGTCTTTGCCCCTTTGCATACGAGCGCACCTGATTGACCACTTCCGATGCTCGCTGAATTTGACCGTCTATGCGTTCGATTCCCTTTTCCAGCATGTCTGCGGAAACCTCTCCGCTTTCCATTCGGCGGCGGAGTGCAAAGCAATAGGCTGCAGCGGCTCCCAGCGGCTGCTTCAATTCATGTGCAATCATTGAACACATCTGTCCGACCAAGCCGACCTTTTGAATTTTGTCCAAACGGCTTTTAACCAATGCAGATTCCGCTCTTAATTTGCGTTCGCGTTTTAGAGATTCGGATAAGGCGTGCGTTCTCTTGTTAACCAGATATTCACTCCGTATTCCGTGCAAGATCAAACCGACAATGAAGATCAGGACAAAAACAAAATACTGCCAGTAAGCTTCAATGAAGCGTTTAAAGCTGAAGTGTTGAAGATATTCATACGGCCCGATTTGCAGCTGTTTAAACAAGTCATCAATCGGCGTGAAATCTGTCGCTACGCTCCAGTGAAGATTGTTTTGCAAAGGTTTAATTTCCAAGACGGCAGCCGTGACCTTGCGGCTAACCTCCGGCGGTGTGTTCGGAGTTGTAGACAACGTCCAGTTCGGATAAAGGCGAGTACAGACTTCGCATGGAAAATCGGCCGTCTCCTTTGGTTCTAATACTTTGACTTTGCCTGACTTAATCAAACCTGCATTTTCCAATACACAAGCCCGCACAATGCCAGCATCTGTTTTACTGGATAAAACTGCATCAATGACCGGAGACGCTCCGTGACCGAGAAAATCGACTCTTGAAAAGAAATGATCAGGATCAAACCCTCGCTTCTGAAGTTCTCCTGCTGCAACTTGCCAACCGGAAAATGCGAAGGGGTAGTTAGCGCTGACAGACTTGTTT
>URYO01000131.1 GCA_900552195.1 uncultured Sutterella sp.
TGTACAGACGGAAGAAAAGGTATTTACACTGAGTCCGGGAGAAGAAGTTTCTTTCTTTGAGATGGCAGAACCGGGACTTTTCGGGGCATCCACTTTTGCAGGAAATCCATGTCACTTACTATCAATGACGTGCGACGCATCTCCGATCTCGCACGTATCGATTTGTCCGAAGAGAGTGCTAAGAAGCTCATGGGAGAGCTTAATGACATTCTTTCCATGGTCGAGCAGATTCAGTCTGTCGATACAACCGGTGTCGCTCCCATGCCTCACCCTTTCGGTGGTGTTCAAAGACTCCGTCCCGATGATGTCACCGAACACAATCGCCGAGAGGAAAATATGAAGAACGCTCCCGACGAAATGGACGGTTTATTCTTAGTACCAAAAGTTATCGATTAGCATGAAAGAACTTACACATGCCTCCGTGGCAGAGTTGAGCGCTCTTCTTTCTAAAAAAGAAGTCTCTGCAAAAGAAATCGCTCAGGCTTATCTCGACAAAATCGAGGACAAAAAATCCTTAAATGCATTCCTGGACGTCCGTCCGGAAGTCACTCTGAAAGAAGCCGAAGCCGCTGACCGTAAAATCGCAGAAGGTACGGCTTCTCCTTTAACGGGCGTTCCCATTGCACACAAAGACATTTTTGTCACCCGTAACTGGGCGAGCACGGCCGCGAGCAAAATGCTCGAAAACTACATGAGTCCGTTTGACGCCACCGTTGTAGAACGCATTCAGGAAGCCGGACTCGTCTGCCTGGGCAAAACGAACTGCGATGAATTCGCAATGGGTTCTACCACTGCCAACAGCGCCTACGGAAAAACCTTCAACCCCTGGAACGAACATGTCGTCCCAGGCGGCTCTTCCGGCGGCTCCGCTTCCTGCGTGGCTGCTCGACTGACTCCAGCAGCGACCGCAACGGATACCGGCGGCTCAATCCGTCAGCCGGCAGCCTTCTGCGGCGTCACCGGTATTAAGCCCACATACGGCCGTCCCAGCCGCTGGGGCATGATTGCATTTGCCTCCAGTTTGGATACCGCCGGCGTCATCGCTCAAACAGCGGAAGACTGCGCTCTGGTCCTTTCTCAGATGATCGGTTTTGATAAGCGCGACTCCACCAGCATTGAACTGCCGCCGGAAGACCTGACAATCGGCCTGAATGACGGAGTCAAAGGTCTGCGCATCGGTGTCCCGCGTGCATGGATCGATAAAGCCGCTCCCGCGCTGAGAGACTCTATTTACGCCGCATTAAAAGTTTATGAAGACCTCGGCGCCGTTCTCGTTGACATCAAACTGGAAAAAGCCGACTTAGGCGTCCCGGTCTATTACATCATTGCTCCGGCAGAAGCGAGCTCCAACCTCGGCCGCTTCGACGGCGTTCGCTACGGTCACCGTGCCCAGAACTACACCGACCTGCTCGACATGATCAAGAAGAGCCGCGACGAAGGTTTCGGCCCCGAACCCAAGCGCCGTATTCTCATCGGCACGTATGTTCTTTCTCACGGCTACTACGACGCTTACTACATTAAGGCTCAGCAGGTTCGCCGTCTGATCGCCGAAGAATTCGATCATCTCTTCGCAGAAAACTGCGCCGTGATTGCCGCTCCGGTCTCCACCGATGCTGCCTTCCGCTTCGACGACAAGAGCGATCCGCTTTCTCTTTACCTGAGCGACCTTTACACCGTCCCCGGATCGCTCGCCGGTCTTCCGAGCATGAGCGTTCCCTGCGGTATGAGCCCGGATAACCTTCCGTTCGGCCTCCAGCTGATTGCTCCGAAATGCAAGGAAGCTCGTCTGCTCCGCACTGCCCACGCCTATCAGAACGTCACCGATTGGCATAAGGCTGTCCCCGCCGGATACTAAGAAAGGATTACAAAATGGAATGGGAAGTTGTTATCGGACTGGAAACACACGTCCAGCTGTCCACTAAATCTAAAATCTTTTCCGGAGCGTCTGCAGCCTTCGGCGCAGAGCCGAACACTCATGCATGCCCGATCGACTTGGCCCTCCCTGGCTGCCTTCCGGTGCTCAACCGCGAAGCCGTCGAAAAAGCGATCCGCTTCGGCTTGGCCATCAACGCTAAAGTCGCCAACCGTTCGGTTTTTGACCGTAAACACTATTTCTACCCTGACCTTCCGAAGGCCTATCAGATCAGCCAGTTCGAACATCCCGTCGTCATCGGCGGCGAACTGACAATCCAGGTAGAAAATCCCGACGGTACAACATACGCAAAAACCGTTCACCTGACCCGCGCACACTTGGAAGAAGATGCGGGTAAGAGCGTTCATGGCATCGTTCACGGGAAGACAGGCATCGACTTGAACCGTGCCGGTACTCCGCTTCTCGAAATTGTGAGTGAGCCGGAGATGCGCAGCTCGGCCGAAGCCGTGGCCTATGCCCGTGCTTTGCATGAGTTGGTGACTTGGATCGGCGTGAGCGACGGCGACATGCAGAAAGGCAACTTCAGATGCGATGCCAACGTTTCCGTACGCCCGAAAGGACAGAAAGAATTCGGCACCCGCTGCGAAATTAAAAACCTCAACAGTTTTAAATTCCTGCAGGCCGCAATCGACTATGAAGTTCGCCGTCAGATCGAACTGATCTCCGAAGGCGGAAAAGTGGTTCAGGCCACTCGCCTCTATGACCCGGACAATGACGAAACCCGAGAAATGAGAACCAAGGAAGATTCCATGGATTATCGCTATTTCCCGGATCCCGATCTGCAGCCGCTGGAAATTTCGGACGAATGGATTGACGAGGTCAGAGCCACCATGCCGGAACTGCCCGGCGCTGCTCTGAACCGTCTGATCCAGGAATACGGTATTAACGAAGCCGATGCGATTCAGCTGACTTCTCACCGTCCGCTCACCGTCTATTTCGAAACGGCTGCTGCGAATGTGAAAGATAAGAAGACCGTCGCGAACTGGATCCGTGGCGAAGTCTTGGCCAAGCTGAACGCTGCCGAGCTCACGATTGAAGAGTGCCCGGTATCGGCAGAACAGGTCGGCCAAATCCTCAATCGAATGAGCGACGGAACCCTCAATCAGAAGGGTGCCCGCACGGTCTTCTCCGCCATCTGGGAGCACAAAGGCGACAATGTCGACGCGCTGATCGAATCGCTCGGCTTGAAACAGATCTCGGATACCGGCGCCATTGAAGCTGCGATTGATGCAGTTCTGGCAGCTAATCCGAAGATGGTTGCCGAATTCAAATCCGGCAAGGAAAAAGCCTTCAATGCATTGGTCGGTCAAACTATGAGAGCCACCAAAGGAAAAGCCAATCCCGCTCAGGTTAATGAAATCCTGAGAGCGAAACTGTCTCAGTAAACCTTTTTCTCATTGACAGACAGGACGGCATCGCCGTCCTGTTTGTTTTTCACCTTTTAGTGATTGCTGCCGTATTTACGACGATACTCAGAGATGGCGCTTTGATAGACGGAGAGTTCCGGATCCTTTGTCTCTTTAAGGAAGGACATCAGGTCGGACAGGTCTGCAATTGCGACGACAGGCATGCCGTAGCGCTCCTTGACGTCTTCTACTGCCGAGCGGTCCGCCACTTTTTCTGCTGTACCGGCGCATTCCATGCGATCCAAAGCCAAAAGAACACCTGAAGGATGAGCGCCGCAGGCTTCAATGATTTTGACGGATTCTCCGACCGACGTACCGGCAGAGATCACGTCATCGATGATCACAACGTGACCTTTGATCGGGGCTCCGACGGTATTTCCGCCTTCGCCGTGATCCTTGACTTCTTTACGGTTATAGGCAAAAGGCAGATCGTATCCGAGTTCAGCCATTCTCATGGCAACTGCAGCGGCCAAGGTAATGCCTTTATATGCCGGTCCGAAGATCATGTCGCACTCGATACGCCCTTCTTCCATGGCCTTGATCAAAGTGCGGGCGTAAAAGTCCGCAAGTTTTGAGAGCATGGCACCGGTATTAAATAAACCCGCATTGAAGAAATAGGGCGACAGGCGGCCGGCCTTAGTTTTAAATTCTCCGAACCTTAATACTTTGGATTCAATACAAAACTCAATAAATTTATGCTGAATGC
>URYO01000132.1 GCA_900552195.1 uncultured Sutterella sp.
CAAAATTAAGTATTCTCGGCAGGCACGGAACGGGCGGTTTAGCCTTGCTGAAGGGTCTAACCTCCAAGGAAGACAAGCTCTTCCCGAAGTTCTAAGCCACTAAAACTTAATTTTGCAAGCCGGACAAAATTTGTTCGGCTTCTTTTTTGAGCACGGCCAAAGAAGCATCTTTTTCATCAGGATTGAGCAGCTGCGTGTTCTGCATAGAGCGCATCCATGTCATCTGGCGTTTTGCCAGCTGTCTGGTTGCAGCAATTCCCGCTTCTTTGAACGCATCAAAGGTCGCCAAACCAGAAAGGTAGTTCCATGCCTGACGATACCCGACCGACCGCATACTCGGAAGGTCGGCATGCATGCCCGGCATAGCCATTAAATTTTTTACTTCCTCTAAGAAGCCGTTTTTAATCATCAGCTCAAAACGTTCTGCAATCCTCGCGTGAAGCACTGCTCGGTCCGGAGGAAGCAGCGCGTAGGAGCTGAGGTTCAGAAGCGGCTCTCCTTTTTGAGCCGTAAGTTCTGAGATCGGTTTACCTGTCATCTCAAAAACTTCCAGAGCCCTTGTAATGCGCTGGGTATCTGCCGGCGCCAAACGATCGGCGGTTTTAGGATCAACCTCTTTTAACCTTTCATAAAGGGCCGGCAAGCCTTTTTCACTCAGTTCTGCACCGATCTTTTCGCGAACCGCCGGATCGGTTGCCGGAAGCGGAGAAAGACCTTCTCTAACGGCCTTGGCATAGAGCATGGTTCCGCCCACAATCAGAGGTACTTTTCCGCGATTTCGGATTTCCTCAACAAGTCTTACGCAGTCCTGTGCAAAATCAGCCGCAGAATAACTTTCCGTCGGTTCAATGATGTCGATGAGATGATGCGGAACCGCTGCTAGCTCTTCTTTTGTCGGCTTAGCCGTACCGATATCCATGTGCCGATAGACCAAGGCAGAATCGATCGAAATGATCTCACTGGGAACTTCTTCGGCTAAGCGAAGCGCCAATGCAGTCTTGCCGCTGGCCGTCGGGCCCAACAATAAAATGGCCTGAGAATTCGACATCTTCACTTACCTCTCATAAAGAAACTGTCTAGCTCTTTAGCGGTCAGCTGAACCCAGGTCGGACGTCCGTGATTACATTCGTCTGCGCGATCCGTCTGTTCCATTTGCCGCAGAATCGCGTCCATTTCCTCTATCGTCAGAATGCGATTCACGCGAACCGCAGCATGACAGGCCATTCGAGAGAGGACTTCGTTGCGCTTCTCCGTCATTGCCGTGCTCTTCCCATATTCACGGAAGTCATCGAGCACCTCACGCACAATCGTTGGGCCGGCCTGAGAAATTTGATTGATCATCAACTGAGGAACGCTTCGAAGGCTCAGCTGGTTCGGCCCGACAGCACTTAATTCCAATCCCAGCTGCTCCAATTCCTCACGAGCATCTTCAAAGGTCGCCATCTGCTCAGTGGTTACGGTAAAGACAAGAGGAATGAGCATATCCTGCATCGGCATCTTGCGCTCATCAAAACTCTTCTTGAGACGCTCGTAAAGGATACGTTCATGAGCGGCATGCATATCAACTAAAACCATGCCGGCTGAGTTCTCAGCAATAATGAACGTTCCGCAGACTTGTCCGACAGCCCGTCCGAGCGGCTGAAGTCCTTTCGGTACTTCTACTGCAGGTTTGGATGTGATATTCGTTGTGGAGAGGCTTGCCTGATCCACCTTCATAGCTGCAATCGTCGTCGGAAAGGAGTTCTGGAAGCTCTTAGGCCGCGGGGATGAGAAATCCAAATAAGCTTCTGTATTCGCCCTCGAAGGCTTAGGCTGTGCATACTTGAACTGAGACGGATTGACTGAAGGAGCGGCCGCCGGAGCCTCGGCAGGAGCCTGAGCAGAGGCATCTCGCGGAGAGGACGGCAGAGCCGTGTCCATAATTTCTCCGCTAGAAGGATCCACAATGGTCGTCCTGGCTAGGGCTTCCTCAACTGCATGGAAGATAAATTGATGAACAGCCTGAGAGTCTCTCATGCGCACCTCGCTCTTGGTCGGGTGTACGTTCACGTCAACCTTGTGCGGATCCATCTGAAGGAAAAGGCAATAGCTGGGTTGGCTCGATCCGTGCAGCACGTCTTGGTAAGCCATCCGAACGCCGTGCGACAAAACCTTATCCCGAACGAATCGGCCGTTGACATAGAAATACTGACAGTCGGCACGGCTGCGTGCAGCGGTTGGAAGACACACCCAGCCGTAAAGCCGAAGAGCCGGCGCCTTGGCATCCAATGCGCGGTGGGCATCTCTAAAGTCTCGGGGCATCAGACGCGTCAATCGTTCTTCAATAGAAGAGGCCGGAAGATTGATAATCGCTTTCCCGTTTGCGACAAACAAAAAGGCAACCTCAGGATAGGCCAAAGCAATGCGCTCAATTACCGTTTGGCAATGAGCGGCCTCCGTGCCTTCGCTCTTTAAAAACTTGCGGCGTGCCGGAGTTTTATAGAAGAGATCAGCAACTTCAATTCGTGTGCCCTTATTGCCGGACGCTGCAGATATCTCCCCGTCGGCAATGCTAAAGGCATCTTCCCCGGCAACTCTGGAAATCACTTTCATGTCAGAGACACTTGCGATCGAGGCAAGCGCTTCTCCGCGGAACCCAAGCGAGCTCACACTTTCGAGTTCATCCAGATTGGAAACCTTGCTTGTTGCATGCCGCTTAACAGCTAAAGCAAGCTGATCCTTCGGAATACCGCAGCCGTTATCCGAGACAACGATGCGCTTGATGCCGCCGCCTTCGATGCGGACTTCAACCGAGTCGGCACCGGCGTCGATGGCGTTTTCGACCAGTTCCTTAACAACGGACGCGGGTCGTTCAACCACTTCACCGGCTGCAATCTGACTAATTAACTGATCCGAGAGCTCCTGAATTTTTCTTTCAGGACGCTTTGCTTCCAATGTTGTGTCTTCCATGTGATTCGTCTTTCTGTTCGTCTCTTCACGGTGAGAGCATGTTTTCTAACCTTATAGCAGTCGCGATCGGCCTGCAAGAGCTCCACTCGCCGAATCCTCAGACTACTTTGGGCAATTCGGTTCTATGCGTCCTAATGCCTTTTCTACAATCAAGTTCAATAGTCGAGGAAAACAATGGACTTATTTACCGCATTCTTAGAAATGTTCCGCAACAGCGATCAATTCATTGCTCATATGTCTGCGGAATACGGCATCTATGTGTATCTATTTCTCTTTACGGTCTATTTTCTAGAGACCGGAATCGTCATTTGCGCCCTGCTCCCCGGCGATTCGCTTATCTTTGTCTCGGGCGCTGCCAGTGCAGCCGGCATCCTCGACCCGTTTGGTGCGTTCTTCGCCATAGCCCTCGGCGCCTGTTTCGGGAACACCGTGGCCTACGCCATAGGGTACTACCTTGGCAATAAGATCTATGACGGCTCTATTAAATGGATTGATCAGCAGCAGATGGCAAAGACTCAAGCCTTCTTTGCCAAACACGGAAAGCTCACGATCGTCCTTGCTCGTTTCGTTCCGATCATTCGCTCCTTTGCTCCGCTGGTTGCCGGCGCCGCAAAAATGAATCGACTGAACTTCGAGGTCAGCGGAACGGTAGGTGCTGTTCTTTGGGCCGGCATCATTCTCTCAGCCGGACATCTTTTCGGAAACATTCCCCTTATCAAAGACAATCTTTCTCTCATCCTTGTCGGTGGTATCGTTCTCGGTCTGGCTCCCTTTGTGATCGGTTATATCGTTAAGAAGTGGAGACAGCATCCGGATCCGAAAAACTGATCCTTATCTTCACGAACAAAACGCCGATGTATTTTCTGACACACCGGCGTTTTTAGTTTGCCAACTTAGTCCAAACGAACCACCGTGCAGGGCTGTCCGGTAGACGGATTGTCAATATCGACGTTGATCCGGACTTTGATTTCTTTTTCGTCTTTCTAAGAAGAAAGGTCGGCATTTTCGATCACATGGCAGTGATGCGCTTCGCAGTTCTTATCTATTGAGACGTGAGTCGGACCGCTTTGACCTAAACCGTTGGAATCAA
>URYO01000133.1 GCA_900552195.1 uncultured Sutterella sp.
GCTGCGCCTGCATCATGATTGTGACTTATCTGGTTTTCTCGATGTTCCTGCATGTACCTCTTCCCCTCGGGGTCTGGTTTGAATAAGGAGAAGAAACCATGTTAGAAACACTCTCTTTAATGGGCATGGGTTTCATCCATGCGATGAATCCTCTTACATTGGTCCTGATGATCGGTGCTACTGCATTGGGTATCACGATCGGCTGTCTGCCCGGTTTGTCCGCTGCGATGGGCGTTGCCCTTCTGCTTCCGGTGACCTTCGGTATGGATCAAGCAACCGGTTTGATCGTCTTAGGCGGTATCTACTGCGGCGCCATCTTCGGCGGCTCGATTTCCGCAATTCTGATTCATACCCCGGGTACACCTGCCTCTGCTGCGACCGCCATTGAAGGCTACGAACTCACAAAGAAAGGTATGGCAGCTAAGGCGCTCGCCGTTGCCTGCTTTGCCTCTTTCTGCGGCGGTTTATTAAGCTGTATTTCTCTTTACTCCTTCTCTCCCTTCCTGGCCGAGCTGGCAATGAAATTCAAGAGCCCGGAATACTTCTGGCTTTCGATTTTTGGCTTAACCGTGATCGCCGGTGTTTCCTCTAAGTCGCTTCTCAAAGGCTTCATCTCCGGTATCTTGGGTCTTCTGATTTCGACAATCGGTATGGACCCGATGGAAGGCGTTGAACGTTTCATGATGGGAAGCACCACGCTGTACAACGGTGTTAACGTTACCTGCGCCTTGATCGGCTTGTTCTCTATGTCTCAGGTGTTAATCCTGGCAGAAAAGGCCATTAAGAAACGCGCTAAAGCAGCCAAATTCACGGGCAGCCTTCTTCTGAGCCGCTCCGATATTAAGAGACTGGCTCCGACCATTACGCGTTCTTGGATTATCGGCAACATCTTGGGTATTCTGCCTGGCGCCGGTGCAACGATCGCCTGCTTCATGGGTTATAACGAAGCACGCCGCTTCTCCAAACATAAAGATGAATTCGGCAAAGGCTCCATTGACGGTGTGGCCGGTTCTGAAGCTGCGAACAACGCTGTGACGGGCGGCTCTCTTATCCCGACACTGACGCTCGGTATCCCGGGTGAATCTGTGACAGCAGTGTTAATGGGCGGTTTGATTATTCACGGTCTGCAGCCGGGACCGGAGCTCTTCTCTACTTATGCTCCGATGACTTACACATTCTTCGCCGGTTTTGTGCTCGTTCAGTTTGCGATGCTCGGCGTCGGTCTTGTCGGCTGCCGTATGTTTGCTCAGGTCTCCCGCTTGTCCGACTCCATTCTGATCCCTGCGATCTTCCTTCTGTGTGTTGTGGGTTCCTTCGCGATTCACAACAACTTTGTGGAAGTGATCATCATGTTCATTTTCGGCATCATCGGCTACTTCGTTCGCAAGTTTGATTTGAACGCAGCCGCCATCGTGCTGGGTCTGATCCTGGGTCCGATCGGTGAAAACGGCCTGCGCCGTTCTCTGTATCTCTCCGACGGCGATCCTACGATCCTTTTCAGCACCCCGCTCTGCTGGATGCTCATCCTCTTGTGCGTCCTTGGCACTTGCTCTCCGTGGCTGATGGCTCGCTGGGAAAAACATGTTGAAGCCAGATCCCATCATTAATCTGTTGCTTTGACCACTCGCCTCCGCCTCGCCGGAGTCTTTTTTATGGGCGATTCACAAATTTGTATTCCAAATATCCACATTACTGAGTCGGAGTCACCATTTGTCGAATTAACGATTCTGCAAAAGCGACCTGGGTTCAGAAGTAAAAAAATCACCATCCTTAGGAGGATATTCGAAATGAAAAAAGTTCTTGCAGCTGTTGCTGTTGCTATGACCCTGCCGATGACAGTTATGGCATGGGAACCGACCGGTGACGTCAACGTTATCGTTGCTTACAAAGCCGGTTCCGGCACAGACACAGGTGCTCGTCTTCTTGCTACCGAAGCCCAGAAGTACATTCCGAAAACCATCATCATTCAGAACCTTCCCGGTGCTGACGGCAAGATCGGCTGGACAAAATTAGTTCAGTCCAAACCCGACGGCCAGACTATCGGCTTCATCAACCTGCCGACATTCACGACTTTGGCTGCACAGCCGGGTGCTCCCTTCTCCATCAATGACATCGTTCCTATCGCCAACCATCTGACTGAAGCCGGTGTTGTTGCTGTTAAGGCCGATTCTCCCTACAAGACCATCGAAGAACTCGTTGCCGCCGCTAAAGAGAAAGGAAACCTGAAAGCCTCCACAAACGGCAACAAGGCTTCCAACCACACAGCTGCTCAGCTGCTCGCTAAGAGCGCCGGCTTCAAGTACAAAGCTATTCCTTACGGCGGTACAGCCGACCAGCTGCTGGCTCTTCGTCAGGGCGAAGTTGACTTCACCTGCGCCAAGGTTGCTGACGTTGCCAAGCTCGTTAAGGGCGACAAACCAGAACTCCGTGTTCTGGCTGTTTTCAACACCAAACGTGATCCTGAACTCCCGAATGTTCCGACACTCGGCGAAAAAGGCCTCTACCCCGAATGGTACGGCTCTGCTCGTGCTTTAGTTGCTCCGAAGGGAACCAAGCCCGAAGTTATCCAGTACTACGTTGAAGCCTTCAAGAAGACAATGCAGGATCCTGCTGTCATCGAAGCTCATAAGAAAGCCGGTATGGCTCTTGACTTCAAAGACAACAAGGAACTCGGTGACCTGATCAAAGCTCAGGACAAGTTTGCTCGTGACGTTGTCAACGACCTCTACAAATAATTTTTGATTATTTGTCCCGGGCATTCCGATGCCCGGGTTTAAAAATACCTTTTTAGGTGGGTAATTCCTCAATTTTAGGATTGAGGCTAACTTTTTGCATCCAAAAAAATGTTCAAGAAAATTCTCGTTTCCGCAGCTCTGATGGCTGCCACCACAGCTTTTGCCGCTGACCTTCCTTCCGTTAAGATTTTGGCTACAGGCGGAACGATCGCCGGAACTGCTGCTTCCAGCACTCAGACAACCGGATACAAAGCCGGTGATTTAGGCATTCAGACTTTGATCGAAGCGGTTCCGGCAATGAAAGACTATGCCAATGTTTCCGGTGAACAGGTCGTCAAGATCTCTTCCAACAATATGGATACCAAGACCTTGCTGAAACTTGCCAAGCGCGTTAACGAACTGCTGGCTGATCCGAAGGTTGACGCTGTGGTGATTACCCACGGTACCGATACATTGGAAGAAACCGCTTACTTCCTGAACCTTGTTACTAAGAGCGACAAGCCTGTGATTTTGGTCGGCGCTATGCGCCCTGCCACAGCCATTTCTGCCGACGGTCCTATGAACCTTCTTGAAGCTGTTCGCGTTGCTTCTACGCCTGAAGCAAAAGGCAAAGGCGTCATGATCGTCATGAATGATGAAATCAACGGTGCCCGCGATGTCACCAAGACAAATACGACCAATCCAGCTACCTTCAAGTCTCCGGAACTCGGCGCCATGGGTTATGTGAGCGGAAACAAAGTTCGTTTCTACAAGCAGTCTACAAAGCGTCACACGACCAACAGCGAATTTGACGTCAGCAAGCTTGAGACTCTGCCTCGCGTTGACATCATCTACTCTCATGTTGACGACGACCGTATTATGGCCGACGCTGCTGTTGCAGCCGGTGCTAAAGGCATCATTCACGCTGGTACAGGCAACGGCTCCATCGCCAACCCGACAATGGAAGGTCTGAAAGACGCTGTGGCTAAAGGTGTTGTGGTTGTAAGAAGTGCCCGCGTACCGAACGGTGCAACGACGGTTTCTCTGCCGATGTGGACGAAGGCCGGTTTCTTAGAATCCGACACACTTAACCCTCAGAAAGCTCGCCTGCTTCTGCAGCTTGCTTTGACGAAGACTCAGGATCCGAAAGAAATCCAGAGAATGTTTGACCAATATTAATTGGCCGATTAGATCTTCTTGATATTTAGTAAGAAAGGCGCCTCGGCGCCTTTCTTATTGGTGCGCTCGGCATGAGCGAACTCTATAGGGTGGAAGTCCCGAAATGCAGGCGGTGGCGCCAAGCACATAGC
>URYO01000134.1 GCA_900552195.1 uncultured Sutterella sp.
GGCTAAAAATCAAAGTGATCGAGAGGCCGCTGAAACCTGCGAAGAAATGCGCGCCCAGTTCGATTTACTGACACCCGCCGAGAAAAAAGCCGCAGAGATGATTGCTCTCGGCAAACTCAACAAAGTCATTTCCTTTGAGCTGGAAGTCTCAGAGCAAGCTGTTAAAAACTGGCGAAGCTCGATTTTCCACAAGCTCAACTGCAAAAACATCGTTGAGCTCAATGCTTTCCTACGCAAGATTCATATTCTTAACGACTAACGATCCTATGTTCCGAAGAGATTTCTTACTCACGACTTTAGCCGTTGCCGCTCCTGCCGCAGCCTTTGCCCAAGACATCAATTGGCGTCTGAGCTGCGATGTTTTAGTCGTGGGCGCGGGAGGCGCGGGTCTGGCGGCCGCGGTCAGAGCTTCGGAACTCGGTGCTGAAGTCATCCTGATAGAGCAAAACGCGCATCTCGGCGGAAACACTTTGATCTCCGGCGGATTCCTCGGTGTTGTGGATCCGATAAGGCAGGCGCCTTTGGGTATCTCTGACAGCGAAGAAAAGCACTTTCAAGACGTTTGGGATAACGGCGACAAGATTGCGGACCCGGCCTTGGTACGCAAACTGGTCCATGAAGCCCCGAGAATGCTTTCCTGGCTGGAAAGAAAAGGCGTGAAATTCCAAGACGAAGTGATAGAAATCTATGGATCCCACTTCCCTCGCTGCCATAAACCGATTTTCCCGAACGGCACGGCGTATGTGCGAGCACTCTCCGGCGCCTTGATGCAAAGGAAAGTCAACGTTCTGACCGAAACCAAAGCAATTGAGCTTGTAGAGGACGACAACGGACGCGTTATCGGAATCAAAGCCGCTTCGAAAGGCAATGAGTTTTTCATTCGCGCAAGAAAAGGCGTCATCCTTGCCGCCGGCGGGTTCGGAGCAAATCTAAAGACGGTTGCAGCCTTCGACCCTCGCCTAAAAGGTCTTCCGAGCAACTGTTCTTCCGGCTCAACCGGAGACATGCTTTTTGCGGCGCGCAGAATCGGCGCTTCAGTGATCGACCTAAATGAAATTCAATGTCTTCCGGGCCCGATTTCGAACAAAGGCATTCGTGTCCGATTCCACAACGACGTACGTCGCTTTGTCTTCGTCAATGACGAGGGTCAACGTTTCGTAGACGAAAGAGCGCGTCGCGATGAACTCAAAGAAAAGATTCTGGTTCAGAACAACAAGAGCTGTTACTGCATCATTGACAACGACGGCCTCGAAACGCTTGACCTTCTGGTCCGTCGCGACGCTATCCGTGCCGCTGAAACCAGCGATGCTGTCAAAGCTCAAAGCTTGGAAGAATTGGCCTCCGCTCTAAATATTCCTGCAACGACCCTGACAAATACGATCGAAGAACGAAACGCTGAGATTGCCTTTGACAAACCGCAAAGCCGCAGATTCCCGATTCAAACAGCGCCCTTCTGGGCCGCTCGTGTCGGCATGAGAATTCATTACACGATGGGCGGACTTCAGATCAATGAAAAAGCTCAGTGTCTCAAGGAAGGCAAAACGATTCTGGGGCTTTATGCAGCCGGAGAGATCACCGGAGGTATCCACGGCAGAAACAGAATCGGCGGAAACGGTTTAGCCGATGCCTTTACGTTCGGCATGATTGCGGCAGAAAACCTCGTTTCTGAGTCTTAACAAAATCGTTTACTACTTAACTTTTCCTTTGTCAATAACCTAATGTTTATTTGGCGTGAAGCGCTGAATTCTTAGACTTCTTCCCAACGAGGCCAAACAAGCAAACCGCCTCAAACCTCAGATTTCACACTTGGAGAAGAAAATGACAAAGCTTTCACGTCGAGTATTCCTTGGTACCGCTCCTGCCGCTGCTGCCGCAGCCGGTGTTTTCGGAACATTCTTCAGCACCGCTGCAGAAGCCGCCATCAAATGGGACGAAACTTATAACGTCATCGTGATCGGTGCCGGCGGTGCCGGTCTTTCCGCAGCCGTCTCTGCAAAAGAAGCCGGCGCCAAGAAAGTCGTTGTTCTCGAAAAAATGATGTTTGCCGGCGGCAACACCATTCGTGCCGGCGGCGGATTTAACGCAGCCATCAAAGCCGACTACGAAAAAGCCGGTATTACCGACTCTCCCAAACTTCACGCCGAACAGACTCTGGCTGCCGGTGACGGACGCGGCGACCCTGTCTTGGTTCACCAGCTCACAGAAAAAGCTCCTGAAAGCGTTCAGTGGCTCAAAGATCACGGCGTCAAATTCCAGGATCACATCTATCAGATCTACGGCGGTCTTTACAAACGCGCCCGTAATCCGATCGGCCCGAGAGGCGGTGCTTACATCAAGGCCCTTCTTGAAGTCTGCAAAAAAGAAGACATCCCTATCCTCTACAACACTCGCGTTGTTGAAATCATCCGCGAACATCAGTTAAGCGGTCGCGTTCTCGGCGTCAAAGTCGAGCAAAAAGGCGGAAAGACACTCTATTTGCGTGCTACCAACGCTGTTGTTGCTGCTTCCGGCGGTTTCGCTGCAAATGACAGACTGACCGCAATCTCCGATCCTCGCATGGGCCAGCTCGGCACAACCAACCATCCCGGCGCCACGGGCGACGTCTTAACCGATTTGATCGATATCGGTGCAGGTACCCGCGGTCTGGATTACATCCAGTGCATCCCGGGCGGAGTTCCGGGAGAAAAACATGCTCCTAACCTCTTCACGCATGTTGACCGCTTCTTGTTTGTGAACCTCGACGGCAAACGCTTCATTAAAGAAGACGCAAGACGCGACGTATTGCGTGACGCCATGCTTGACCAGCCTAAAGCCATTGCTTGGACAATCGTTGACGCTGATGGTTTTGAACAGCAGAAGAACTCCAAAGGACCTGAAAACGAAGCTGCATTGAAGGCCGGCACACTCTATTACGCCGACTCTATTGAAGACCTGGCTAAGAAGATCGGTGTCCCTGCAAACAACCTCAAAGAAGCTGTCGACACCTACAACAAGGCTGTTGACACCAAGAAAGATCCGCTCGGCCGTGCTGAAGGCGTTCTGGTCAACAAGATCATCAAGGCTCCGTTCTACGCCGGTCGCGTCACGATGAAACGTCACCACACCATGGGCGGCGTGATCATCAACAAAGATGCTCAGGTCATTGACCGTCGCGGCAACGTCATCCCCGGTTTGTATGCAGCCGGTGAAGTCACTGGCGGTATCCACGGTACCAACCGTGTCGGCGGCAACGCTATGGCTGACATTTTCACATACGGTCGTATCGCCGGTGTGAATGCCGCTAAGAATCCTGCTTAATGTTCTGAATCGCTAACCGTCGAAGGACGATTAGTGTGCGACTGAATAAGAGCTTCCGATGGAAAACGTCGGAAGCTCTTTCTTTACTGAAGCAATTTGGCAAAATCACACTAGAAGCTAGGCCGGGACTGAGCGTGGCTCTTCAACATCTGAGCGAAGGAGGGCTTTCATCGCTTCGCCATGCTTCAGCGAAACTTCATAAGTCCAATTACCTACTCCCGTATTTATATTATTACTTTCACAAATTGCTGCCATTATCCTAAGTTTTAAAGATCCTTCCGAAACAATTCTTCTCGCCCTGGCAACCTTATTTATGGGAAGATCGTTGAGAAAGCGTGTGTTATGACTATTGCTCAATAAGCAAAGGTTTCCAAAGTCGTCTATTCTCCTTCCCTCTTCTCCTGAAGGCCTAATTTCTGACCATGAATCAATATATTTTGATTGCTCAGGAGAGGATTCGGATTTATCAGGATGCTGGGGGAAAAAATGTTCTACCGAATTCCTGAACGCAAATTCAAAACTTTCCGCTTGGAGCCCTTCTTTAAGATCAATAAGTTCTAAACCTAATCCTTTTCTGGCATCGTCCCAATTTTCAGTAGTTATTATTTTTTCCCAAATCAAAAAATCTAAATAATTAAATAGGATATGTGGAGTTCCGGTTCCTCTATCGAACCCTTCTAATTCATTTTTGACTTTCTCTCTTGTCCAACTCCT
>URYO01000135.1 GCA_900552195.1 uncultured Sutterella sp.
CGTAGCTCAGTTTTTTTCTCTTTACAGCATTTTTTCCGTGGGATTTAATCTTAAGTTCTACGGCGGTGCCTACGGATTATTCGGGAACAAATTAAAGACGGCCATGGACGCGGTTGTCAGGCGCTTCGGCCTAACCGGACTTATCAGTAAAAAAGCGGGCGGTTTAAATGACGGCTACAAAAAGCGTCTTTCGATGGCTGCTGCTTTGATGCACAATCCTGATATCTTGTTCCTTGACGAGCCGACGAGTTCCATTGATCCGCTTGCGCGACGTGTGTTCTGGCGAAGCATCAATAGGCTTGCGGATGAAGGCAAAGCCATCATTGTGACGACGCACTTTATGGAGGAAGCGGAGTACTGCACGCGCATTGCGATTCAAGACAGAGGACATATGCTGGCCCTTGGCAGCCCTAAGGAAGTTAAAGCGGTAGCCGGGCTCCCGGAGACAGCCAACATGAACGAAGCGTTTATTAAGATCGTTAAAGCTTACGGCGAGGCAGGGTCAGCAGATGATTAACTCCGATTTTTTGCGCCGATTACGCGCACTGACTATTAAAGAGTGGTGCCAATTAATCAGGGATCCAAGCTCATTCGCTGTCGGACTTGTGCTTCCTTTAGTTCTTATTTTTATTTTTGGCAGCGGCCTTTCTCTGGACTTAGGCAACACTCCGATTGCTGTCATCAACCAAGCGCCCGGTCAGGTTTCGTATGCGATTGAACAAGGGTTTAAAGGTTCTCCCTATTTAACTCCGATTCGATGCGGCAATATTAAAGAGGCGGAAAGCCTCATGAGGAAGAAAGAAGTAAAGGGGATCGTCGTGATTCCCAGTAATTTCGCCGGTCAATTTCAAGCCGGGAAAGGGAAGCTGCAGCTTGTGGTGCACGGCGTTGACACAGTGAGTGCTTCCTCACTCGAACGCTATATTCAGCAGTCCGTTCAACTTAGTTTGGGAAAACTGGGTTATTCATCCGAGAAGGGTGCCGTACCGGTGGTTCGGCTCTGGTTTAACGCGGCAAACTCTTCCACATGGTATTTTGTTCCCGGGCTTGTGGTTATCGTGATTACGATTGTCGGTGCATTTCTTACGGCACTTGTGATTGCACGAGAGTGGGAGCGCGGGACGATGGAAATGTTGTTTTCGACGCCGGTGAAGCCCGCGGAGATTCTGCTCTCAAAGGTGATTCCGTATTTTATTGTCGGCATAGGCGGTTTGTTTCTTTGCCTCTTTGCAGCACGGTTCATTTTTGAGGTTCCGATTGAAGGATCTCTGACAGTTATTATCGGGTCCTCATGCATATACCTTCTGACGGCATTAGGCGCCGGTCTTTGGATTTCTGGTATCACTAAAAATCAATTTTTGGCCTCTCAGCTCGTGATTATTATTAGTTTTTTGCCGAGTGTGATGCTGAGCGGCTTTGTTTTTGACCTGAGAAACGTTCCGTCTGCTATTTCAGCGGTTTCATATGTTCTCCCGCCGACCTATTTTATGGAGCTCATTCGCGCTTCTTTTCTTTCAGGGACAGATGCCGTAACGGTATTAAAGGACGTGTCGATTCTCGCCGGGTATGCCTTTTTATTTTTCTTCTTTGTGACAAGAACACTTAAGAAGACATTGGAGAAAAAATGACCTTTGGTGAATGGCTAAAGTGGTTCGGCAATCTCTTCGTGAAGGAAATTCTCACGTACTTTATCGATCCGGCTTCCAGGTTTATTTTGATCGTGCCTTTGATTATTCAGATTTTTTTGTTCGGTTACACCGCAACATTTGATTTGAACCATGCACCGATCGCCGTTTTGAACGAATCCCACGGCAAATATTCTCAGCAACTGGTGGCTCAAGTCGGCGCATCTCCGACTTTCTATATTCGTCGATACTTGCAGAATGCTTCTCAGATGAAAGATGAGCTTAATCCTCGAGATTCGCTAGCGATTGTCCACATTCAATCAGATTTTGATTCAAAGCTCGCGCAAGGCAAGGAAGGTCCCGTACAGATAATTACGGACGGGAGAAACTCAACAACAGCCGGTCTTGCCGCCGCAGAGCTTTCAATGATCATTCAAGACTTTAATCATCGTTATGTCGGTGTTCCGGAGGGTATCAACGTTGAAATGCGGGCCTGGTATAACCCGAATCTTCAAACGCAATGGAATATTGTGACAGCGCTCATCGGCACCCTGAGTTTTATTCAGGTTCTCATGTTATCGGCTCTGTCGGTGGCTCGGGAACGAGAGTACGGAACGTTTGATCAGCTGCTTGTTTCGCCATACAGACCTTTTGAAATCCTTCTGGCGAAAGCGACGCCTCCGATCTTTATCGGTATTGCTCAAACCTTTATTGTCGTTCTTTTTGCGGTGTTTTGGTTTGATATTCCCATGCGAGGGTCTCTTTTACCGCTTTATTTCGGGATTTTCATTTTTACGTTATCGACAGTCGGAACCGGACTGGCGATTTCTTCCATATCGCAGACGATGCAGCAGGCAATGATTTTCTCGTTTGTGCTGATTGTTCCAATGGTTATTTTGTCCGGTCTTGTCACACCGGTATACAACATGCCGGAAATCCTGCAGGTTCTGACATATGCCGATCCCTTGAGGTTTGCCCTTGAATATGTTCACGGCGTTTATCTTGAGAACTTATCCATATCAGAACTTTGGGGACAGCTTCTTCCCATGCTGATTACTGCTGTCATCACTTTGCCGTTCGCTGCGTTCTTCTTCCGCCGTTCACTATAGTGATTGTCAGAAACGTGAGTTTAAGACCGTAAAAACAGAAGGCCGAATCTGTCAAAGATTCGGCCCCTGTCTCAATTAGATCTGCTTAGCTGATCTTTTTGTAGGCTTCGTTGGCTAGTTTCTTGCCAAGTTCAACGCCCGGCTGGTCAAAAGCGTTAATGCCGAAAAGCGTTCCCAGCATTGTGGTCTTATGCTCATACATGGCCATTAAAGCACCTAATGTCTCAGGAGTGAGCTCTTCAATGGAAACGGTGGAAACCACATTGAAATACTTGCTCTTCGGATCCCTGGTTACGAGCGCTTCCGTCTGAGCTTTGGCGTTAGCCATTAAGACGCGATGCAGTTCCTTGTGAGCGTGGCCCGGTTTCTCGCACCAAAAGACGTCGATAGCGTTCTTTGCTGTTCCTTCACGAAGGAATTGATAGAAAGAATGCTGAGATTCATTTCCGTGTCCGCCCCAAACCGCTAAAGAGGTTTTGCCGATCACCGGCGTTCCGTCGGCAGCAGTACTCTTGCCTAAGCTTTCCATTTCCAGCTGCTGCAGCCAATCAACCATGACACGAAGACGTTCGTCATAAGGGAGGAAGCAGTAAGAAGAAACGTCGAGTTTTTCCGAGTTCCAGTAAGCGAACATGGCCATGAGCGCGGGCAGATTGTTCTGCAGCGGAGCGGTCGAAGCATGTTGGTCCATCGCATGGGCGCCCGCAAGGAATCGTTTGAAAGTATCTGCGCCGAGAGCGATTGCGACCGGCAAGCCGATGGCACCCCAAACAGAGAAGCGGCCTCCGACCCAGTCCCAAATGGGAAAAAAGTTTTCTTTCGGCAATCCGAACTGTTCCACAGCATCCGGTTTGGCGGAGACCACTACGACGTGATGCTTAAAATCTTTTTCAGGGATTCCGGCTTTTTTCAGCCAATCCAAAATTTCCTGAGTATTCGCTCTGGTTTCCTGAGTTTTAAAGCTCTTGGAAGAGATGACAATCAGGGTAGAAAAAGGGTCCAAAACAGAAGTAATTCGATCAAAAATTACGCCGTCAGCAGAAGCGAGAAAGTGTAGTTTGATTTCCGGTTTATTAGGCCGAAGTGCGTTGTATACGCATTTCGGCCCCATATCGGAACCTCCGATGCCGATATTAATGACATCGGTGATTCGGTCGCCGGGACAGCCATTGGACAGACATCACCCTGACCGGAGTATCCTCCCTCCGGATACCATATTTAGCCAGCGTTTCC
>URYO01000136.1 GCA_900552195.1 uncultured Sutterella sp.
CGGTACCTCAATTACTTACCTAATTTTTTCTTCAAAGCATCCACACCGCAGTTGACCATGTCGTTGAACTGGCCGGCGGTAATACCGGAATACTTTTCTTTCGTCTTCTGAACGGCGTCGTTAATGATTTCGCGGAGTTCGCCTTCAGTCAGGCTGGAATACTTTTCCTTGGTGCGCTGAACGGCAACGTTGATGAGATCATTGAGTTCACCTTCAGTAACGTCACTTTCTTTGTCCAGAGCGCGCGGATCCTGAACATATTTGCCAACGGCGTTTTCAACCAAGTTGGACAAGCCTTCAACGCCCTGTCCGCTCTTGGCAAGATAGGCCATTACGGCATCATTAAGTTCATCAGATACTGTCACGCTCCATTCAGCTTTTCCCATTTCGATCACCTTTTAAGTTATTGGATCGGAGTTACTTCCGATCTGTCGATGGTTAGACTATAAGGGAAACCACGCATGAGCGGACAATATCTACCCCATTTAGAGTAGGTTGCTAAGCGAGATACTTCTCCAGTCCGAGAATGGCCGCCAATTGAGGAACGTTGTCTGCCACGCCAAGGGAGGCTGTCTCCAGCAAACGCTCCCTCGGGCTGGCGCCATAACTTACGGCAACGGAATCTGCTCCGGCGTTTGCAGCCATCTGCATATCGAGCACCGCGTCGCCCACCATGACCATGTCTTTGGTTTCAAGACCGGATTCATCGGCAATTGCCAAAAGCATTCCCGGATTCGGTTTAGAGAAATTAGTGTCGGCGGTCTGTACGCATTCAAACAAATGCTCGATTCCGGTGGCTTTAAAAACTCGTTGCATCCCTTCCCGGCTTTTACCGGTTGCAATGGCCAGACGTTTTCCGTCTTTGTACATGTTCTCCAGCAGCTGCCTGAAACCCGGAACAAGCTCCAGCTCAGCCTCTTTCTTCGCGTACCAATCCATATACGCTTGAATAAATTCCGCATATCTGCCCTTCGGACAGTCGCAGCAACACAGTGCAATGGAATCCGAACGGTTAAGGCCAATGGTTGACAGCACTAATTCGTCAGACGGTACAGGATAGCCGAGCGCTTTAGAAGCATGCTGATATCCTTTCATGATGAGACGGGTTGTGTCCATCAGAGTTCCGTCCCAGTCAAAGACGTACATTTCGTAAGGTTTCGCCATTAAAGCACCAATACGTCATATTGTTCTTGGGTATATTCCGTCTCAACCGACAAGGTAATCGGCTTTTGGATGGAATCTCCGACAAGCGCTAAAGCTTCGCTTTCTTCATCAAGGAATAAATCGATGACCGATTGTGAAGCAAGAATTCGGAATTCTTTGGCGTCTTTAAATTGATGGTATTCGCGCACGACTTCACGGAGAATTTCGTAGCAGACCGTTCGCGCAGTCTTGATTTCTCCTCTGCCGCCGCAGGTCGGGCAGGTTTCGCAAAGCGTGTGTGCCAGGGATTCCCGAGTACGTTTACGCGTGATTTGAACCAGGCCCAAAGAAGTGAATTCCGAAATCGAAATGCGATTGCGGTCTTTGGCAACGGCTTTTCTTAATTCCGTCAGAACGCCCTGCTCATGCTCTTTGGAATCCATGTCGATAAAGTCGACGATAATGATTCCTCCTAAGTTTCGTAAGCGGAGCTGGCGAGCGATAGCCTGAGAAGCTTCTAGGTTCGTTTTGTAAATGGTGTCTGAGAAATCTCGCCTGCCGACAAAAGCACCGGTGTTGACGTCAATGGTCGTCATAGCCTCTGTCTGATCAATAATCAGGTAACCGCCGGACTTCAAATCAACTCGACGGCTAAGAGAAGCTTCGATTTCTTTTTCCAGATTGTATTGATCAAAAAGCGGTCGTTCGCTGTTATATAAGCTCAGCAACTGAACGGCCTCCGGTACAAATTTTTTGCCGAATCTTGTCAGTTCCTCAAAAACTTCCGGATTATCAACAATAATTTTTCCGGTTTGCTCCGTCACAATATCTCTCAGTACCCGCTGGGAGATCGAGACGTCGGAATAAAGTAGGCAAGGCGCACCGGCAATATGCGTTTTAGCCTCGATGTCTAACCAAAGTTTTTCCAGATATTTCATATCGTTGACGAAGTCCTCCGGTTTGGCATCTTCGCCGCTCGTCCGGACAATAAATCCGCCTTTCGGAATGCCTTGTTCTTCCGTTAATTTGGCAACCGCTTCTTTAAGACGTTCGCGTTCGGCTTCATCCTCGATTTTTTGGCTGACGCCGATGTGGGAGGTATAAGGTAAATAGACTAACAGGCGCCCTGCTAAGCTGATTTCGGTTGTGAGACGGGCGCCTTTTGTTCCGATCGGATCTTTGGCCACCTGTACGAGAACGACTTGGCCGTCATGAAGGAGCCGCTCGATGGGCAGCGTTCCTCCGTTTTCCTGATGGGCCTGCCGCATATCGCTGACGTGAAGAAAGGCGGCTCGGGACAGCCCGATTTCAACGAAAGCAGACTGCATGCCCGGAAGCACTTTCCCGACAACGCCTAAATATATATTTCCGATTAAAGAGACATCCGCATTTCTTTCAATGCGGAGCTCTTGTAGAACGCCGTCTTCTAAGACGGCAACCCGCGTCTCATGGACAGCATTGTTAATTAATATTTCCTGCATTATTTGTCCTTATTCTTTGTTTCTGAAATTTTAAGCGTTCTTGGCGCCGAGACCTAAAATCGTGCTCAGATTCGCACTCAAGAGCCGTCCTGTTGGATAATGTAATTTGTTGATGAATACTAGAAAGTAATGGCATTTTTTAATTTTGGCAGTCGATCCGATCTTTCTTCGCCGTTTACGGAGGAGCAGGCACGCCTGTTGACTTGGACGAAGGTTCTGGAAGAGGAAGCGTTAAAGCGCCGGAAAATCACTATTTCCGAACTTAAGGAAGTCACGGCACGATGCGCTCGCGAAGTCGGAGAACAAGCCGATTTCAAGAAACTGCTTTTGACAAGAGCGGAAGGCGTTCTTGAACTCTTAAGATCAAAAAGTGCCGTTCCTTTTAAGAAGCCTCAGGGCATACCGTATTGGGCGATCGGTTCTGTTCTCGCGGTCTTAGCCTTTGCCGGGGGGATCCTGACGAACGAGCTTTCCGTTACAGATAACAGGATTAACTTGCTTTCGCCTCCTCTCTTGGGCGTTATTGCCTGGAACCTCATTGTCTACTGCTGGATTGCGGCAGCCTTAGTGTTTAATCGAGGAAAGTCTCCGGTCGGATATATTCGCCGTACCTTTGCTTCGGCGGTTTTAAAACTTCAAACCCGCGGAAGCCACGGTCAAGAGGCATTGGTGTCTTTTTACGGTAAGTGGACGGAAGCGGAGCTGCCGCTTCTGCGAGGACGAATTGCCGAAATCCTGCATTTTTCAGCGGCTCTTTTTGGTCTTGGACTCATTGCATCTATCGGCATCCACGGCTGGGGCACCGAGTACACCGTCGGATGGGAAAGCACATGGCTTTCAGATAAACCGGCGGCTGTTCTGACCTTTATTAATTTGTTCTACGGAATGATCCCCGTCAACGCGGATCTCTTTAATCAGTTGACGCCGCAAGTCATCGAGTCAATGAAGTTCGGGGCCGGACACGGACAAAACGCTGCGCCTTGGCTGGTTCAGCTTTTTTACATTATTTCCCTGATCGTTGTGGTTCCTCGAATCCTTTTGGGGCTTTATGCTTATGCAAAAGCCCGATATATTGGGAATCACTTTCCGATTGATCTTGAGTCGGTTTACTACTCAAATATTCTCCGTCAATGGAGAGGACAAACTATGTTGATGCAAATTATTCCGTTCTCTTATCCTTTAACGGAAAAAGTAAAAGAAGGAATTCAGAAATTCGCTTCCGAACTGCATCCCGAAAATTCCCGGTGCATCTTTTCTGAGGCCCAGCATGAAAATACTAAGCTTCCTGAAATTCCTGCAGGAGAG
>URYO01000137.1 GCA_900552195.1 uncultured Sutterella sp.
CCGTAAGGAACGCGCAGCAACTGAACCCAAACGCCGATTAAAGGCAGATTCAAAATCACAAGCATCAGGTTGCCGATCCACATTGAGACAACTAAGCCCCAGAAAAGTGTCGGATTAGAGCTCATGACCTGAGGTCCCGGCGTGATGTTGTGAATCATCAGCGCGCCGATCATCAAAGCCATCGTAGCGTTGCAGGGAATGCCGAGCGTGAGCATCGGAATGAAGCTCGTCTGGGCGCCTGCGTTGTTGGCAGATTCCGGACCGGCAACACCGGCAATGTTGCCTTTACCAAACGGAGGATTGGCGTTTTTGCCGCCGACTTTCTTCTCAAGCGTATAAGAAGCAAAGGAAGCGAGCAGAGCTCCGCCGCCGGGAAGAATGCCGAGGAAGGAACCCAGCAAAGTGCCGCGCGTGATGGCAGGCGCGGCTTTGCATAATTCTTTTCGGCTCGGCCAAATGGAGCCGACCTTTTCTGTAATGGAATCGCGCGTTTCGCCTTTGGACAAATTCACGATAATTTCAGTGAATCCGAACAGGCCCATAGAAATGGCGACGAAATCGATGCCGTCCTGAAGTTCGGCAATGCCGAAATCAAAACGGAAAGTTCCGGAATTGACGTCTGCTCCGATGATGCCGAGAAGCAGGCCTAAGATGATCATGGCAAAGGCCTTCAGTACAGAACCGTTGGCAAGCACAACGGCGCCGACAAGACCCAGAACCATCAGGCTGAAATATTCGGCCGGACCGAATTTAAAGGCAAGTTCAATCAGAGGAGGTGCGAAAGCAGCGACCAAGATCGTTGCAAAGCAGCCTGCAATAAAAGAGCCGATAGCCGCAATGCCGAGCGCGGTGCCGGCTTTGCCGTGACGCGCCATCTGGTATCCGTCTAAGCATGTGACCACCGAAGCCGACTCGCCCGGAAGGTTAACCAAAATCGCGGTTGTGGATCCGCCGTACTGAGAGCCGTAATAAATACCGGCAAGCATAATCAATGCTGAAGTCGGATCGAGCGTGTAAGTGATCGGCAGGAGCATGGCGAGCGTTGCCACCGGCCCGAGTCCCGGAAGAACGCCGATCAAGGTGCCGAGCGTGACACCTAAGAAACAGTAGAGCAGGTTCTGCAGTGATAAAGCAGTGGCAAAACCGACGGCTAAATTATTTAGTAAATCCATAATTCAGCCCCTTAATTCGTGAGAAAAGCCGGCCAGATGGGCACGGTTAGATCCAGGCCGAGGACAAAGATCAGCCAAACGGCAACGCTTAAAAAGACGCAGAGCAAAAGGGTCCGAATCCAGCGGAAAGGACGGTTGCCGAAAGAAGATAAGAAAACCATCACGGCAGTCGCAGGGATGAGACCTGCTGGTCTGAGCAGTACGGCAAAAATCGTAACGGATCCTAGAATCACAAAAAAGTTGTACCAGTCAAACTTTCCGAACTTGCCGCCATCTTCCTCAGAGCTTTTAAAAAGAACGGATTTCGCAGTGATCAAAAAACCAAGGAAAAAGAGAAAACCGCCGAGCAGCATCGGGAAATAGCCCGGACCCATGCGGAAGGCCGTCCCGATGTTGTAGTTGTAAACAGAGTAGAGGCAGAAAAAACCTCCGAAGGCCATGAACATCAAACCGGCCCAAAAATCTCTTTGATCCTTGATCATAGGTAAAACGAAATTAAGGAAGGCCGGAGGCCGGCCTTCTAGGTTGTACAAACTGAGCAAAGTATTAGTCTACTTTCGCTCCGCTGGTCTTCACAATTTCTTTGTATTTGACGAGCTCGGCTTTTACAAAGTCGTTCAGCTGAGCAGGTGTACCGGCTTTTTCAACGGCGCCCATCTTGTCGAAGCGTTCAGCCATGGGTTTGGACTTAATGGCTTTGACAAAAGCCTGGTTGAGTTTTTCAACAACTTTCGGATCCATCTTGGCCGGTCCGAAGAAGGCGTACCAAGTGGAAATATCGAATCCGGGGACACCGGCTTCGGCCATCGTCGGAACGTTCGGCAGAGAAGGTGCACGGAACGTTGTCGTCACGGCAAGAGGAATCAATTTGCCGGCTTTGATGTTGGCGCTGGCAGAAGCCAGGTTGTCAAAGATCATCTGAGTGTCGCCGCTCAAGACGCTCATCTGAGCAGCTGCGGCGCCCTTAAACGGAATGTGAACGATCTTGATGCCGGTTGCGTTCTTTAAGAGTTCGCCGGACATATGGCCAGCAGAACCGTTGCCGCCGGAAGCATAATTAATAGCGTCCGGGTTCTTCTTGGCATACTCGATTAAATCTTTAACGCTCTTGATGCCTGTCTTTTGAGAGAATTCCGGTGTAATGACCAGAACGTTCGGTGTCTGAGCAATCAGCGTAATCGGAGTGAAGTCCTTGATGGGGTCATACGGCAGTTTGCTGAAAAGGTTGGGGTTTACGGCATGTGTTGCCAGAGCGCCCATGACGATGGTCTTGCCGTCCGGAGCTTGTTTTGCAACGTAGTCCACGCCGATGTTGCCGCCGGCGCCGGGTTTGTTTTCAACAATGATGTTGCCCAGGTCATGACGAGCTTCTTCAGCGACGGCACGGGCTGTGACGTCCAAAGGGCCTCCGGGAGGATAAGGAACAATAATACGAATAGGATCTTCAGCAGCGAAAGGAGGGAATGCTGCGCAGCCTAATGCTGCAGCTCCAAGGGCACAGACGGAACGTCTAGTAAATTTGATTGTCATTTTTTACCTTTCTCATTTGTGGTTATCGGGTAGAGTTAACTACCTTTCTAGCATTCTATGAAAAAATCGGGGCAAAAACAGAAAGTTGACCACGAATTCTCATTTTCATCAGGGTAATGGAGCATAATTTCTCGATTATTTCTAAATAAACGAGAAAATTAAGTCATGCTTGGACGGCATTGTGCAAAATAAATTCAAAGAGGAGCGATGAAAGCAGCTTACTCGTTTTTCCTGATCTTCAAGATTCAAGTTTCATGAAGCGTTAAGCACGAAGCCTTAGCATCACTCTTGTAATGTTTTTCTCTTGGCGCGCCCCGATTCCTTCGCGACGGCTTTCAGTCCTTCCAAGTTGATGATGCGAACGTGTCTTTGATTAATTTCAATCAGGTTCAGTTCATCGAAATGGGTGAGCGTTCTGCTGACGGTTTCGAGTTTGAGACCTAAGAAACTGCCGAGTTCTCCTCGAGTCATTCTCAGGACGAATTCGCTTTTTGAGAATCCTCGGGCTTCGAACTTTCTCGCAAGATTCAGCAGGAAGGAAGCAAGCAGCTGGGTTGAGTTGGTGCAGCCGAGAATGAGCAGGTTTTGATGCGCAGCGACGATTTTTCTTCCGAGCAGAAGACGAAATTGGCGCGCGATTTTTAGATCTCGGTCGCAAAAAGCTTCGAGTTCACGATAGCGCAAAGAACAGATTTCACTGTCCTCAAGGGCCGTGACGGTGCAGATATGGTATCCGGTGGGGATCGCTTCTGCGCCGAGCACTTCTCCGGTCATGTGGAAGTCGGTGACTTGTTCGCTGCCGTTCTCGTTTAGAACGGAGCTTTTAAATGAACCGAGCCTGGTGATGAAAAGCGTATCAAGGGGGTCGCCGGCTCTGAACAGTATTTCGCCTTTAGGAACTCTTCTTTGGGAGACGATATGAGAGGAAAAAATTTCTGTTTCTGCGTCATTCAGATCGGCAGACAGGCAGAAGTGCCTGAGATAGCAGCCGGCACAGCCGGCGCGATTTGCCGATAAAGATTGCGTGAAATTAGAAGCCATTTTCTCTAAATACTGTTATAAGAGGCAAAAAAGCTTTGCGGCCTTTGATGATTTGAGATAATTTCGCCTGTTGCAAAATTGTGCACATAAAAGACCAATTTTTACCTTGTTCTTCTTTGATAGCCTGTTACTTTTGTAT
>URYO01000138.1 GCA_900552195.1 uncultured Sutterella sp.
ATTAGGCTTCTAACGCCTGAAAACACGTGATTTTATCCTAATTTTTTCAATTAAACAAACGGGTTGCATCTGTTTTGTTACTCAGTGCAAACGAAAAAGCGGCTGTTGTCAACCGCCTTTTGCTTGAGCCTTAGTGTCGACTAAAGCTTTGCTTCCAGTTCGCGAATCACTGTCATTGCATCACCGACTAAGCCGTAATCGGCGACATCAAAGATAGGAGCTTCAGGATCTTTGTTCACAGCCACAATGACTTTGACGTCTTTGATACCGGCAATATGCTGAATGGCACCGGAAATACCGAAGCCGATATAGAGGTCAGGAGCAATGATCTTACCGGTCTGACCGATCTGCCAATCGTTCGGAGCAATACCGGCGTCGACTACAGCGCGGGTCGTACCGACGGCTGCGCCGAGTTTGTCGGCCAGTTTGCCCATTTCCGCAAATTCGGCTTCATCCACTAAACCACGGCCGCCGGCTAAAACGATCTTGGCGTTCTGCAAGTCAGGACGATCGCTCTTTACTTGTTCGCTGCGAACGAAAGTCACTTTAATCACAGGAGAAGCGGGAACCACTCTTTCAAGTTCGGCCTTACCTTCTCCGGTCGGAGCGGCATCAAATGCGGTAGCGCGGACCGTTAAAACAACTTTGGGGTCGAGCGCGCGCACGGTTTCAATGACAGAACCAGCATAAATCGGACGCTTAAATGTTTTGGCGTCAACGACTTCCGTGATTTCGGAAATCTGAGCAACATCTAATACGGCGGCAACTCGCGGAGCGGCTGCTTTACCGGCAGGGTTGGCGACGAAAAGGAAGTAATCATATTCCTTTGCCACTTCTAAGACGGAAGCGGCAAGATTTTCGGGCAGTTCTTCGGCAAAGTAAGGAGCCTCGGAAAGCAGCACGCGGCGAATACCGTTGATTTTGGCTGCTTCTTCTGCGAGCTTCCCGCCTTCCTGAGCGGCGATCATGATGTCGATGTCGCCGCCGATCTTTTGAGCAGCGGTGACCAAAGAATAAACCGCAGGGTTCAGAGCGGCATGATTATGTTCTGCAATAACTAAAACGGCCATGTTTCGCTCCTTAAAGTACCTTCGCTTCGTTCTTCAGTTTGTCGATGAGTTCGTCGACGTTGGCAACTTTGCGGCCGACTTTGCGAGCTGCAGGCGCTTCATAGCCGACAACTTCAACGTGCGCACGAAGATCGGGGCACAGAGCAGAAGCCTGGACGACTTCCTGCGGCTTGCGCTTGGCTTTCATCATCATCGGCAGCGTGACATAGCGCGGAGCGTTCAATCTCAGATCAGCAGTCACTACAGCCGGAAGCGTGAGATCGAGAACTTCATAGCCGCCGTCGATCTCGCGTGTGACTTCGAGTTTGCCTTCCTTCATCACGGCAGCAGAAGCGTGGGTTGCCTGCGGATATTCGCAAATGGCGGCAATCATCTGACCGACTTGGTTAGAGTCGTTGTCCACGGCCTGTTTGCCGCAGATGATCAGATCAGGATTGACCTGTTTGACATAAGCGCTGATGAGCTTGGCAACGTTCAGAGGTTCTGCTTCAAAGGGCTTGTCCGTCTGAATGAGAACGCCCTTATCGGCACCCATAGCAAGGGCCGTGCGCAATGTTTCCTGAGACTTTGTATCGCCGACGGACACTGCGATCACTTCGTTGGCAATGCCCTTTTCTTTCATTTGAACAGCCTGTTCGAGTGCAATTTCGTCGAACGGGTTCATCGAGTGTTTGAGGTTAGCGACGTCGAGTTTGCCGTCAGGTCCGACTTTGACCTTAATATTGGCGTCGACCACCCTTTTGACAGGGACAAGAATTTTCATTTATTTCCTAATGTTAGATTACATTCGGTGGATTATAGCGATTGAAGCCTCGCTGAATTTTTCCAGGCAAAACGTTTTGAGCGAATTGCATTACAAAAAAATCTTAGCTATTGAGCCTGAAACCGAGCTTATCTCGCCAAAGAAGCGCTCGAAACTTTGGCGCCTCTTTCCTGATTATCAATTTGTTTAGGCCAATCGATAGTCGTTGAAGATTTGTTCGGCCGTCGGAAGAACCCACTTCCCGTCTTGACCTCTAACCGTTGTCGTCTTGAGCCTGCTAACGCTCGTACCGCACGTCCACACTTTGTAATTGCGCATATTCGTGCACAAGCAGCATTTGGTCTTCTCGGACGAGTTTTCCAGCCACTCTTTAAGGTAGGGACAACTTCCGTGCGAAAGCATATAGCCATAAGACTCACAGTTCGGCCGATTATTGGCGGTTAACGCCGGAGAGTTTTTAAGCATTCTCATGAGATATCCGGTCGGAGAAGCATGGTTGACTTCAACGTCTTCGTCTTTTGCGTCGATATAGACTTGTTTGACCGGATCGGGAAGACCGCTTTCCTGAGCAATCGTGAATCTAGTCGCTGCTTGAATGCCGGACGCGCCGGTCTTTTTCATTAAGTCAACGGCTTCCTTCCCGGAAAATATTCCGCCGGCACCGAGCACAGGAACGTTTAGTCCGGTATCTTTCACGAGCTTGACGACATCTTTAACGATATCTTCCAGCTTGAAGTTTCTCCAATCCTCGCCGAAACCTAAATGTCCTCCGGCCAGCGGACCTTCAACAACCACATAATCCAGTTTGCGTCCGATGAATGCCGTGCGTTTCAGGAAGAGGTTCAGCGCTCTAGCCGAAGAGACAACCAATCCAAAAAGCGCGTCATTGAACCGAGGATTGTCCTGCATCAGTTTCAAGCTTGAAAGATGCAGACCGGCAGACATCGTAATACCGTCGACACCGGCATCCAATGCTGCATTCAATCGAGCCTTCAGCGTTGCGATCGGGTCGTTCATAGTGAGCTTTTCCATGCAATTCACAAGAACCAGACCTTTACCGGTTGCCTTTTCCATCACATCGGAAAAATATTGTTTTGAGACTCTGGACAGAGCCTCCAAGTTGAACTTTTCTTCCGTCTTGTCTGCTTCTTCAATCATTGACTTGAATCGGATTGTCTTCTCTTTTGTGAAATGTGTTCCGATTTCGCGATCTGCAACATCCGGCAACATAGCGTCAGAAAGATGGGCCATTCCTCCAAGCTTCTCAATCGCCAATACGAGATTTGCTGTCGAAATATTGGTTCCCATTCCGCCGACCATCAGCGGCAAAAAGTCACGTCCCTTAAAAGAAAGACGAAAGTCGTCCAAACACTGCATACCAAAATCTCCTATTACAAAAGTACGCAGATTCAATATAGGCGGGTGTTAGTTTCTAAAAATCTTCATTTTTTAAGGAGATATCCTAAAAATTTGATTCGTTTTACCAAGACAGTTAGGTGTATAAGGACTCGAGGCTGCAGGTGTTTTTCCCAAAGAATTAACGATCTTCTTTTAGAGTCTTCCAGCTTAAGAAAACATATGCAGCGAAACCGCAGCCAAAACTAAGTAGCGGGCAAACTTACCGAGGAGAATCAGCAAAAAAGAGCGCCAAAAGCTAATTCTCAGCCAGCCCGCGCCGAGGCAGAAGCCGTCGCCAACGATAGGAAGCCAAGAAAAAAGCAGTGTTATCGGTCCGTATTTTTTTAGCAGTTCCAGACTTCTAGCTTCCTGCTTCTTATTCGGGATGAGTCTGCCCATCCCATAGGTTATTAATGCGCCTAATGTATTTCCTGCCGTCGCGACAAAGACAACGATCCATAAATGCGTCTGAAATTCGTGCATTCCGAAGACGACCAGTGCCTCGCTTCCGCCGGGTAAAACGGTAGAAGAGATTAATGCACTCGTAAATAGCGTCCAAAGGTAGGCAGTAAAAGACAAAACGTTCCTCAGATCGTGTAGATTATGTAAAGCTTTCTAACAAACCGACAGTACAAC
>URYO01000139.1 GCA_900552195.1 uncultured Sutterella sp.
AAGAAGTCTTTTGAACCAAGACAAACGGAGGGCATTGCTTACGTTCACATCCCTTTCTGTGAAAGCCGGTGCCTTTTCTGCATGTTTTATCAGAATCCATATTCTTCGGAAGCAGCGGATGCTTACGCGAATACACTTATTAAAGAGTTTGAGCTTTGGAATCAACGAGCTGCCCAAAACTCTGCCCCGATTAAGGCTTTATATTTCGGAGGGGGGACACCAACAGCTTTAGAGCCCCACAATATTAAAAAGATTCTTGAAACCGCCAGAAAGAATCTTCCGCTTACGGATAACTGCGAAATTACCTTCGAAGGAAGACTTCACGGACTAACTGATGAGAAGCTCTCCGCCTGCGTCGAAGGAGGCGTTAACCGACTTTCTATAGGGGTGCAGACGTTCAACGCCGATATCCGCAAAGAAATGCAGCGCCTCGATTCCCCTGAATACATTATTCGTCGACTTGAGGAAATCTCAGCCATCGACAATCTTGCCGTAGTGATCGATCTCCTCTTCGGCTTCCCGGGACAAAAAGGAAAAGTCTGGACAGACGATTTAAAGATCGTCTCCGAGCTTCCGATTGATGGTGTGGACTGCTACCAGCTGAATGTCTTTGAGAAATCGCCGCTCAACACCCGCATCAAATCCGGTCTTTGTGATCCGGCAGCGACGCTTGCTGAAGCCGCCGACATGTATGCTGAAAGCGTTGAGTATTTTTCTGCTCATCCCAATTGGCATCGTCTGACGAATACCCATTGGGCCAGAACGCCGCTTGAAAGGAATCTCTACAACCGTTTAGCAAAAGGTCCGAGTGACTGCCTTCCCTTCGGCTGCGGAGCCGGCGGAAAACTTTTCGGCTACAGCTGGATGCAGGAGCGCAAACTTGCCAAATGGTCAGAAATGGTTGAAAAAGGACTCAAGCCGGTCTTTGTCATGATGAAGCCGCAGGAACACTGGCACTTGATGAGAACTTTGGCGAGCAGCGTGGAATCCGGCCCCTTCAATTTGAAAGAGATCGGTGACAACTTCAGCGTCGATATTGAAAAGCCGCTAAAACCCGTCATGGATCAATGGATTAAAGCTGGCCTCCTTGAAAAATCAGGAGAAGTCTATTCTCCGACCGTGGCCGGCCAGTTCTGGTACGTGACCATGGCTCAGCTCGCCACGGAAGCGCTGACCATGGCCATTGCAAAAGAAGATTCTTTCAAAGCGGATCCGATTACGCAAAGCGTATATTCACCCAACCAAGCCGAAGCGTGGTTAAAAACCATTAATAAGCGGGAGGAGTGAGTGAGAGAAAACGCTTACCCTTTTGAAAAAAATTGTATTTTTGAATCAGTTGAAATAAGATAACGATTCATTTTAGAAAGGAGTAAAAATGACAGCACCTCTCGGCAATGTTAAAGCCTCGGTCCCCCCTGAGCAGTTAAAAGCAAAAATGAATCCCGGCGACGTTTCTTTCCTCGGATTCGAGCGTAAAGACAACGTCTTCACCGTTACTTTTGCTTGGATTGACATGATCGGCGGCCATCACGAGCACACTTTCGCTCGCGGCGACATCTTCGCAGACTTCAACAAAGTCCTGAAGGTCTTCACTGACGGCGGTCTGCCCATCGACCCGGCCAAAGCTGACGACTTCCATATGCGTCTTTGCCAGCTCTCTACTGTTATGGTTCAGGATCAGGCTCCGGCCACTAAAGCAGAAGCCAAAAGAGAAGAAGCTCCTGCTAAATAATAATTTGAACACTTAATCGTGTTTGGGATTGCCGCTTTACGCGGCAATTTCTTTTTCAGCCATTGCTCGTAAACTCTCTCTGTCCTCTTACTTTCCCAAATCGGCGGCTAAAAATCCAAATCTTTTGCTCAATAAAACTTATTCAACGTGTAGACGAAATATAAAAGTCAGAATCTGAACTTCTCATGAGATTTGGCCTCAAATCCCAATTTATTTTCTAACTTCTTAATTTTCTATATAAAAATTCTTGCATTTTTAATTTTCTTTTGCTATAATTGAGTCTAGCGCTAGACTCAATTATAAGGTCGTTATGTTTAAGGATTTTCTCGTTTCCACCCCTGACGAGAAGGGAAAGATTACAACTCAAACTCGAAAGACTCAGGCCGGCAAGACGGTCTATATCCTTTATGAAATCGGGCGTACTTATAACGCCGCTAAAAAATACAATGTTCCTCACCGAGTAGTCATCGGCAAGGCTGACCCTAACGATCCGGAGAAAATGTATCCCAACGAAAAGTACTTCGAACACTTTCCCCAGACTGTTGATAAAGTCGAACCGACCGAAGAAAACTCTCTTAGGAGCTGCGCTCTGGAAATCGGCAGCTTCATTGTCATCGATAAAATCATCAAGCATTACAAGCTCGATAAAATCGCTTCCGACTGGTTCGGCAAGGATGCCGGCCTCTTTCTGGACTTAGCCGCTTACATGATTGTCACGGAAGATAATGTCGGCCAATACTATCCCGGGTACGCATTCAACCATCCTCTGTTTACCGAAGGAATGCGTTTGGTCAGCGACTCTAAGGTCTCGCGCTTTCTCTCCTCGGTAACTAAGGATCAGATCTTTGGCTTTCTCGATGACTGGAACGAGGATAAAGACCACCAAGCTAAGGTATATATCTCCTACGACTCCACCAATAAGAACAGTCAGGCCGGTGATTTGAACATCGTTGAATACGGCAAACCGAAGGATGACAAAGGACTGCCCGTCTTTAACCTCTCCCTGGTCTTCGATCAGAACAATCGTGTTCCTCTTTTTTATGAAGAATATCCCGGTTCTGTAACTGATGTCGCTCAGCTTAAGTATGTCATCGACAAAGTGACAGCCTACGGTTATAAGAGGATGGGTTTTATTCTCGATAGGGGTTACTTCAGCCGTGAAAATATCCGCTGTCTTGATGAAAAGAAATGTCCCTTCGTCATGATGGTCAAGGGCTGCAAACAGCTTGTAAGCTCAATCATCAAAGAACATAGACACAGATTTGAATCTAAGCGGGATTGCTTTATCAGCGCTTACCATGTTTACGGAACAAGTGTGAAAGCAGCGATCCCCGGCATGGAGAAGGAACATCAAAGGTATTTCCATCTTTATTACAGTTCCGGGAAAGCGGCCGGCGAGAGGGAAAAGCTTGAGAATCTTCTGGAGAAGATGAAGCAGGAGATCCGGAAAATGGAAGGAAAACAGGTCCTCTTCGGCGGAAGGTACGAACACTACTTCGACTTCCATTACGGCAAAAATAAAGAGCTTCTCTTTGCACGAGAACGCCCGGAGGTAATCGAGCAAGAATTGGATTTGTGCGGTTACTTCAGCATCATTACTTCAGAGGAGATGTCAGCTCAGGACGCCTATCTTCTCTATAAGGGACGGGACAGCACGGAGAAACTCTTTAGAGCGGATAAGTCCTACCTTGGTTCAAAGAGTTTGCGGATTTGTTCGAACGCGGCCTTAGATGCAAAGACGCTCATCGGCTTCACGGCTCTGATTATAAGAAATCGGATTTACTCGCTGCTCAAGCACCAAATGCTCAAGCTAAACATTAGACGCAACTACATGACGGTGCCGGCCGCTATTGTTGAACTTAATAAACTGGAGATGGTAAAACTCGGTCAGGGGGATTATCAGCTGCACCACGCTATTACTAAAACACAAAAAACCATCCTGTCTTCCTTTGGCATCAGCTTAGAAGACGTACAGGTGTACGCCAATCAAATTGCAAGAATCCTCAAGACGAAAGCCAAGAAAGCAGAACTTGAGGATGAAGATTACGAGGACGGAGAGATCTGCGATGATGCGTACTAAAACTTTGAAATCCAGGATTAAATTAACAGAGGCGGCCCTCGTAAAGTTA
>URYO01000140.1 GCA_900552195.1 uncultured Sutterella sp.
TCCCGCCACAAGCACGGCGAGCAAATCTCCATCCCCACCGCACATACCGTACTCCGTGAAAACGACTACATACAGGCTTGTTTTGACGAGCCCAGGTATCAACAACAATCGGTTCGGCGCCTTTAGCCTTAACAGTGGCGACGTGTTGCTTTAAGAACTTCTTGAATGTCGGAATGCTCTTTTCTGCGATCGGTTCGGTAGACATACCCTGCAGAATGACGACATCAAACATCGGATTGATCAGGTTGCCCTTCTCGTCCTTTTTAGCATAGGGATCCATTTCGTGCGGACCCATGTACTGTTCGACATCATGATAAGAAAGGCGGCCGGAACTGATCGTAATGATGCGAGCTTTCCAATCCTGTTTGTTTTCGCGTGTCAGGCCTCTTAAATAGCTGTGGACACCGCAGTTATAGAAGCTGTAGGAGTTGCCGACGATCAGGCCGGTTTTAGGGGAGTGATTTTTGATATCGGTCACTTTCGGAGCAACCGAAGTTTCCAAAGCAAAGGCGGAAGAACACAACAGCGCCGCTGTTAAAGCGGGGATGAGGATTTTTTTCATTTGATTCTCCGACGGGCCCGCAAGGGGCCCGTGTGTTCATAAGGATTAGCCTAAGAAGACAACGTTGGCGATAAGGACGGTGATCATGCCGGCAATCATCGGAATCCATGTACGACGGACGATAGCCATCGGAGAGACACCGGCTGCACCGGCAACTGCAATGATGACGCCTGCGACAGGAGACATGGCGCGGAGCATACCGGAGGCAAACTGCATCGGAGTAACGAAGGCTGCAGCTGTACCGCCGAGACCGTTGGCAACTTCAGGAGCCAGGGCAGCGAAGCTGGAGAAGGCACCGACACCGGAACCGGTCAGGAAGGTAACGATACCGACAACACCTGTAAGAACAGCAGTCATACCGTTGAGGCCTAAGCCCATGCCCTGAGCGTGTGTAATCAGTGCGGAGATCAAACCTGTAACTTTCAGACCGGTGGCGAAGAATTCAGCGCAGATAATCAGAGCAACGATGGAGGAGAACATACCGCCCATGGCTTTGAAGATGAAAGCACCGTCGGCAAGAACCGGCTTAAAGTCACGGCGTCTGATGAGTTCAACGATGATTGTGAAGACCCAAACGAGAAGAAGAGCGCTAATGGTGTTGAGTTTGACGGCAGAGTAAACGAGCTTACTGAAGACGATCATTAAAGCGATCGGCAGAACCGGGAGAATGGCGTACCAGGCAGGAACATTGCGAAGGTCGTCTTTCTTGGTCAGGATAGCGTCGGAATAAACGTCGTCATTCTTCTTGTCGTAGTACTTCTGAACGAAGTAGTGGCAGATGGCGACAACAATCAATGTCGGAATAGCAACCGGCAGCTGGCACTGAACGAAGTAGATAATCGGTTCTAAGCCGGCTGTCTGAGCAGCAAGGTTAGCAGTACCGGAGGCCGGCCCTAACGTCATACCGGCAGATGTACCGATAACAGCGGCAGAAGCAGCGGCGGAACATCCGACAGCACGGAGAATCGGGAAGAGAGCAACCAACAGCAGCATAGCTAAACCTGCGGCACTCGGAATCACTGTAACCAGAGCCTGACCGATGAGATAGCCCATCACCAGGACGAGGTACGGAGAAGACAAAGCGTCCAAAGGTTTAACGCAGACACGAACCAGAGCGTGAGCAGCGCCGATTCTGTCCATGTAAGCAGCGTAGCCGCCGGCAACCATAATCAGAAGACCGATGCCGGAAGTCTGTTTAGTTGCGATCGAACGCAGCAGTTCAAAAATATCAAACCATACGAATCCGGAAGGTTTGACGCCTTTCGGCAGGAAGCCGTGAACACCGCAGATCACGGCAAAGCTGATCATGGCCAAGCCGGCAAACAGCAGGACCATAGAGGTAGACAATCTTTTAATGATTGCCCAGCCCGCCAGAATAGTGACGACCAGGGCAAACCAAGGCAGAAGTACTGTCATGATTATTCTCCTAAGGTTTCAAATTCTTTATTTAATTTATCGAGGGAAGATTGGATGAAAGCTTTCTTATCGGCCACCCATTGTTCGTTGAGGTGGTTTTCGGCAGTCTGCTCTTTGAGCATTCTTTCCAGCTCAGCCGGCTGAGGTCCGCCAAGCGTCTTACGGTTGTGAACGATAGAGACAGGATTTAAGGCTTCTCTGAACTCTTCTTCGCTCATCGGGAACTTCGGATCGCCTTCCGGGAATTCTTTTTCGATTACTTCCTTGTAGATTTCCTGCATCTTGGCGTACGGGAAGTCGAGCGGAAGGATGTTGTGAGCGCGAGCATAAGAAACGATGTGGCTGGCAGCGTGATGGCCGATGCGGAACGGAACACCGTATTCCTTCATCAGGCGATCGGCAACTTCCTGGCTGGCTGTCCAGTCGCTGTTGAGTTCTTCCAGTGCGCGGTCCTTGTTAATGACAAGTGCCTTGAGAACTCGATTGAACATGGTGAGAACCTTGACGGCATGCAGGGCCAAAGCGCTATTGAGCGTTTGGTTCTTCGGGTCGATCATGCCGCTCTGCAGGTTATGAGCGCGGAAGAATTCTGCCTGGGCTTCGCCGATCACGGAAGAAGATTCCGTTCTGCAGTTGTTGACCAGACCGGGATTGCGTTTCTGCGGCATGGCGGAAGAAACATAGGTGTTGTCGCCGCCTTCCTGCAGAAGAATCCAAGGACGGGCCTGAGCATACTGAACCATCAGGTCTTCCAGGAACACATTGATGTGCAGGCAAATGCCGGTAAGGATCGAAGCAAACTCGACGGGCAGATCGCTTTGACCGATCTGTGTTGCGTCGTAAGCATTTTCTGCAATCGCTTCAAAGCCCAAACGTTTGCACATAGCTTCGCGGTCCAGCGGCCAGCAGGTCCCGTTCAGAACGGTACTTCCCATCGGGCAGCGGTCGAGACGAACGTAGAACTGACGAAGCTTCTGAGCATCACGGCTGAAGCCGGCTAAGAACGCGAGAAGATAATGTGCGAGGCTGTTCGGCTGAGCAGCGACACCGTTGGTGTAATTGGGGACAACCGTTTCGCGGTTTTTATCTGCCAAGTCTGTCATGGTTTCCAGCACGGCGTTTAACGCATCGCCGACTTCAAGAACATGGTCGCGGAGGATGGCGGAACGATAGGTGGCGTGCATGTCTTGGCTGGAGCGTCCTGCATGCATCAGCGTGATCACGGGATCAGCCTTCTTGAGCATTAAAGGTTCAAACGTGATGTAGGTTTTAGCTCTCTTTGTCGGATCAGCCTCTCCGTCGGCTAAAACTTCACGAAGTGCCTTGGCCGCTTCTTCGGCGATCGGCATCGGCAAAAGACCTTGACGAGAGTTGATCACGAGGGTGGCTTTATTGATTTCGCCCAACCAGAAGAACTCGTCTCTGACTGTCATCTGTTTTTCTCCTATGTTTTGAGGTTGTTTTTCGTTATTTTGATTGGCCGGCCTCAAAACCGACAGGCAAAATCGGAAACGCTATTTTGCGTTTTGCGCAAAGTACTTGCGTATTTGTCGTTTTTGTTAGAAAGTATGTACAGATCCTCGATTCCTTTTTCGCATCATGTCAAAACTAGACGACCTAAGTGCCTGGCGCCTTTTTTGCAGTTTGTGCAATACCCGAAACTTCTCCGACACCGCCGGGGAATTTGATGTAGAAGTCTCAACCGTCTCCCGAGCTTTAACTTCTTTAGAAAATGCTTTGGGGCAGACGCTCATTCTTCGCGTAACGCGGCCGCTGCAGCTCACGGAATCAGGCCAGCTGTAACCCACACCATCAGAAAATTGTTCTTTCTGACGCCATGCGACGCTTTCGGGCAGCATATCCGCAAAGG
>URYO01000141.1 GCA_900552195.1 uncultured Sutterella sp.
ATGCAGGAAGCTGACTGTATTGGTCTTGAAGTGCCGAATTCTTCTCAGTCGGTACAGACGATTTATCTGAAAGAAATTATCAACAGTCACCCCTTCCAGTCGAGTACTTCTCCGCTGACCTTGGCACTTGGTAAAGGCGTTGCGGGCGACCCCGTCGTTATTGACTTGGCTAAAGCTCCTCATCTATTGGTCGCCGGTACTACGGGTTCCGGTAAGTCCGTCGGTATCAACGCCATGATTCTGTCGATGCTGTATAAGAATCCGCCTGATAAGCTCAAGCTGATTCTGGTTGATCCGAAGGAAGTGGAATTCAGTCCCTACGAAGATATTCCCCATCTTTTGACCCCGGTGATTACGGATATGGCCAAGGCGGCTCATTGTCTGGCCTGGGCCGTCCGCGAAATGGATCGACGCTACAAACTGCTGAAGATGGCCGGACAGAAAAACTTTGACGGTTACAACCAGCGAATTCGCGAAGCGAAGGAAGCCGGTACTCCGATTATGAATCCGCATGCCCAGCCGCCGATTCCTTTGGAAGAGATCCCGTACATCATTATCATCATCGACGAGTTGGCTGACTTGCTGATGGTTTACGGCAAGGAAGTAGAGACTCAGATCATGCGCCTGACCCAAAAAGCCCGAGCGGCCGGCATGCACATGATTATCGCCACACAGCGTCCGAGTGCTGATATTGTCACGCCGGTGATTAAAGCTAACTGCCCGTCGCGTATCAGCTTCCAGGTCTCCAACCGCTATGACTCGACGACGATTCTGAATACTCCGGGTGCGGAAGAATTGCTTGGTCGCGGCGACATGTTCTATATGAAGCCCAGTGCTCAGTTGCAGCGCATTCACGGTGCATTTGTTCCGGACGAAGAAATTTACCGTGTGACCGAGTTCCTCAAGGAACAAGGCAAGCCGGAATATGTCGATGGTGTGACTGACGCACCTGAGGAAGAAGAGGAAGAGGTTGAAGAAACTTCTTCCGCCCGCAATGAAGGTAACGAACTTTATGACAAGGCAGTTCAGCTGGTTACGACGGAAAATCGCCCGTCTATCTCCTACCTGCAGCGCCGTCTAAACATCGGCTATAACCGTGCCGCCAACTTGATCGAAAAAATGGAACAGGAAGGCGTGGTGTCTAAACCGAACAGTATGGGCAAACGCCGAGTTTTAGTTGGTTCCGGTCCCTCAATGGATTAAACGTTCACACATGAAAAACGGAAGGTTTCGAGGCCTTCCGTTTTCTGTTAATAGGAACTGATTAGTTTTCAGAAGCTTGAGCAAACAGACCGCGCTCAGCTGCCCATGTCCAGGGCGTATCCAGCCAAGCATCGATTTGTTCTTTCTCGTTTGCGTCGATAAGGCCTAATTTTTCGGCTTTTTCAACAATGAACGCAAAAGGAAGAAGCTGATAAGCGGTGATGTGATGCTTTTCAAAGTTTCTCATCGTCTCCGGCATATCAAAGTTAGTGATTGCAAAGCAGGCTTCTACGATGGCGCCGGCTTCACGAAGTACTTTGGCTGCATCCAATAAAGAAAGACCGGTAGAAAGATGGTCCTCAATGATGAGAACTTTTTTGCCTTTGACGTCGATACCGTCGATTCGACTGAGGTTGCCGTAACTCTTGGTAGCGCGGCGAACCGTGACGAACGGAACGCCGAGGCGGTAAGCCAGGGCGGCGCCGTGAGAAGTTCCGGCGCCTTCAACGCCGGCGATGACGTCAAAGTCCAGCTTAAGTTCAACGATGCGGGATGCCATCGTTTCAACAATATCTCTCCAGGCTTCCGGATAAGAAGGAAGGATACGGTTATCAACGTAAATCGGAGTGACCAGACCCGAGCGAAGACGCATAGGCTTGTCTTTGAGAAATACGATGGCGTTATGACTGAGGAGGTGTTCAGCCATGATATCTTGAGCGATAAAAGAAGTAGGCATTGCTGACACTCCTAGATTTGGATAGAGAAGTCGGTGTTTTCCAGCGGCGGCAGACCGAGGACTCGGCGTCCGTTGACCGTTGCAATCTTTGCCAGGGCTTCCATTTCGTCATAACGGCAGCCGGTCGCAAGCGTCATCAGTTCGTGCCACATATCGCCGCCATTCCAAGGCACCATGGCGTCGCAGACGTTATCCGTACCTAAGGCAACCGTGATGCCGGCAGGATCGAGCTCATCGACAGGAGTCATCGAGTTATGGACAGGGCCGATACTTTCCGAACGCGGTGTGTCAATCCAAGCAGTAGGGCAGGCGATCATCATGACGTCGGCTTTTTTCATCAGATCGTACAAGCGGCGGCGATACATTCTGGAGTGAGCTGCGATGGAAATACCGTGAATGGCCACAACTTTGCCCTGCATACCGTGTTCAATGGTTTTAGCGCACAGCTCTTCGGTTTCATATTCAAGCGATTCATTAAATTGATCGACGTGAACGTGAACCATCTTATTGAGGCGTTTTGCAGTGCTCAAAATAATGTCAAAAGCTTCGGAGCCTTTTCCGTAGTCCTTTTCATCGCGTTTAGGAAGGGCACCTATGATGTCGACCATTTCGGAGCCGATATCGAACCATTGTCTGGCCTCAGGGTCGATAACACCCTTGAGCGTCTGGTTAGCGAATTTAACAGTCAGCTGGTCTGCGTAATGCTCTCTTGCTCGAACGCCGGCTTTGATAGCGCGGTCTCTGCTCTGCGGGTCGATGTCCACGAAGGTACCGACGGCAGTGACGCCTTGAGAAATCATGAGCTCGAAGAATTGACAAAACCTTCTGTAGAAGTCCTCTTCAGTGGATTCTGACTTCAGCTTATCCAGCGCATCCCATTTCTGCTGTAGCGTGCAAGTCTTTCTCATATGCAGTACATCCGGACTCAGCGTAAAGGAACGGTCTGCATGAGCATGGGTATTCACCCATCCGCCGTTCCTTTTGATGACCGGTTCAATCATCGAGCGAATAGTAAGAGGAGTTTCCAAGTTCATTTCAATTCCTGTAAAAAAACGGCCTCCCGAAATTGGGAAGGCCGTTGAAGAAAACAGTTATTCTTGGGCTTGCGCAAAGCCCTCCAAAAAGACAGAAGTTTTTCTTCTTGAATTTGGATTGTTCCTGTTTTCATGAGCTAGGAGCATAGCAAAAATAAGATGAGATTTTTTGATTAAAAGCCTGAGGGAACAAACAAATCGCAAACAATGTTTGCAAGAAAACGCTAGTCTTAGTAAAACTACTAATCATCATTTATGATTAGTTCATCGCTAACTTTTGTTAGATTGAGGAAGAAGCGTTTCATGAAAAAAACAGCACTTTTGACCATTACCGGTTTATTTCCGTTCGTTGTTTTTTCCCAGCCGTTGGATCTGTTAAATAATTTTTTGAATGAGACAAAACAGGCTTCCGGTGCTTTTGAGCAACAAACCTTTCAAAAAGACGGAAAACCTGCAGAAGAATTACAGAGAGGAACGTTCTCGTTTTCTCGGCCCGGAAAATTTGTTTGGACTTATACCAGCCCGTATCCTCAGAAGATGGTTTGCGACGGCAGCCGAATCTATATTTGGGATGAGGATTTAAACCAAGTGACTGTTCGGTCGGCTAAAGGAGCTATTCCTAAGAGTCCTGCCTCTATCCTATTCGGAACTCAGTCCTACAAAAAAGATTGGAATGCGACACAACCCAAGCAAGAAGACGGATATACCTGGATCACGCTAACGCCTAAAGCCAAGGACGCTTCGGTGAACTCAGTTTCTTTCGGATTTAAGTCTGAAAAACTTGAAAAACTCATTTTTGTCGGATCGATGGGTGAGAAGACA
>URYO01000142.1 GCA_900552195.1 uncultured Sutterella sp.
ATCAAAAGTGCCGCAGCAATCACTTGTTTAGCGGCAATGTCAGCAGCCGCAGCCAGTTCAGTTTCCGTCTATGGCGTCATTGATACCGGATTCGGCGTCTCCAAAGGCAAAGGACAAGCTGCCAAAGTGCAGGCTATTTCCGGAGGCAACGCCGCCAGCCGGTGGGGTTTAAAAGGACAAGAGGACCTCGGGGGAGGCAATTACGTTAAATTCGTTCTGGAACAAGGCCTCAAGATTAACAACGGCGAGGGACAAACTTCCGGAGTTCTTTTCGACAGAGACTCTCTTCTCATTATCGGAGGGCGTTGGGGCGAACTTGGATTCGGGCGATCCGGATCACTAATGGGAACGACCGGTTATTTTGGACAATTCCCAAAGATGAGTGCGAACCCGATGGCCTGCAACTATCTTGACGCAGCGTTAATCGGTTCGTTAGTTAACTCTGGAATGCTCAACAATTCAGTCACATACCAAGTTAAGCCGACAAATACTCTTACGCTCACGGCGCAGTACTCAAACGGCATTTCAACGGACGAAGCCAAGTGGGCCAAAAACAACCATTACTATGGCTTATCCGCTCAATATAAAAATCAGGGATTTAATTTAGGGACCATTTTTACGGTCATTGATTATCGCCAAAGCGGAGCCAACAACGGAGCTGACTCTGATCCGACCTACAACCTCTTCTTCGCCGTAAATCAAACCTTTGATCAAACCCGTGTCCATTTTGATTATCAGCACGTTTGGAATTCCAGAAGTCTCGGAGGAGGCCCAAATGCGTTCTATGCAAAAGATTTAGGTTTCGGTTCGACCGCAGCGGTCAAAGGCAGCAAAAAAGGCTTCCGCTCAGACACATTTGTCATCGGTGCGAGCACACCTCTGGCCGGCGGCAGAATTTTTGGTGCCTTCAAATGGAATGTGGGAAAATGGCAGGGAACCAGTGCGAAGAAAGATGCTGACCGTGACGGCAACCGCTGGGTTGCTTCTCTGAAGTATCAATATCCGCTTTCAAAGCGAACATTGGTTTATGCATTAGGCACTTATGCTCGGGGAACGGGAATGTTCAACAAAGCAGAAGCCAAAGCAACTCGTCTTCTGACGGCTTTTGGAGTCCAGCATAATTTCTGACACTGCAGGAACGTGAGACCGGGGAAATGAAATGAACAGCCAGTACAAGGAAAAAGCAGTGATTCGAATCGTAGACGATGACGAGGGCTTCGGCGATGCGATCCGATTTATGCTAAAAACCGACGGATGGCTAGTTTCTTATTACTCCGAAACCGGGACCTTCCTTAAAAAAGATGATCCCGACGTTCCCGGGTGCATTATCCTGGATTATCAGATGCCGCTCGTCAACGGCTTGGAATTTCAAGACATTTTGGCCCATAAAGGTTATAGGCAGCCGATCATTTTTTTGACGGCTCATGCTGATGTAGATATGGCTATCTCCGCTTTCCGCAGCGGAGCCGCAGATATCTTGAAAAAGCCTATTTCATCAGAAATTTTATTAGAAGCCGTTGAGCGAGCGGTCGAAAGCGATTTTGCATTCCGTCAGAAAGATTTCCGCATTGTGCGTTATCAGGAGTTTTACGATGCTCTCACACAGAGAGAAAAGCAAATCCTCAACAGCGTCAATGCCGGGTTGATGAACTACCAAATTGCACAGAGGCTTGGTTTAAGCGAACGAACGGTAGAGACTCATCGGGCCAACGCCTATAAAAAAGTAGGTGTCAAGGACCTTCAGCAGCTCAAAGAGTTTCTCTTACACGTCGATATTTAACCGGAGCGGTTTGCCGAATCGGCTGACCTACCTCCTCATTTCTTGATTTAACTGCCCGTGAGCTCATCACTGGCTAGGAGTGATTTTACCCTTTACAACGCTACCTCTCATTTTTTCAAAGCAATAGTTTTCGAATTCAGTCTTTCAATTATTAAATTTCACTCAAAAGAGGCAACACTATGACACTTAGCAGAAGAAGTCTTTTTAAATATGTCGGCGCCGGTACAGCTGCCCTCACCTCTGTTCCTGTTCTTGCTCAGGAAAAGTCTCCGAAGAATCCATACCTTCCCGAAGTTTGGGATGAAAATTATGACGTAGTTGTTGTAGGCGGAGGCGGAGCCGGGATGGCTGCAGCTCTTCTCGCTTCTCAAAACGGAGCCAAGCCCGTCATTATCGAAAGATTGCCTTTTGCCGGCGGTAATACCATGGCCGCTCAAGGTCAGATTAATGCTGCGGACCCGGTTCGCCAACCGAAACAAAATATTGAAGATTCTCCGGCTAAGCACGCCGCCCAAACATTGGCCGCCGGAGATTTCAGAGGTGATCCCGCACGCGTTAAGGTGCTCTGTGACAACGCCTATAGCGTAATCACTTGGCTGGAAGGCCTCGGAATGGAGTTTAAGCCGACTGTCCACCAAATGTTCGGAGGACTTTATCCTCGCGCTCACTCTCCTGCAGTACCCAAAGGTATCGGCTATACAGGCGTTTTAAGCAAAGCTCTCAAGGAAAGAAACGTTCCGTTTAAATTGGGATACTCCGTCGTTGAGATCTACCGTGAACAGCCTTGGTCCGGCGATGTGATCGGAGTCAAGCTGCAAAACAGCAAGGGCCACACCCTTAACATCAAAGCGAATAAAGCCGTGGTCTTAGCCGCCGGCGGTTTCTCGGGCAATCAATACCTCAGAGAGCTGCACGATCCGAGAACCGCGGGTCTCGGTACAGATAACCTCCCCGGCCACACCGGGGACGTAATGCTGGCTGCCAACCGCATTGGGGGCTACTTGGTCGGGATGGATTTCATCCAATCTACTCCGGGCGCCCCTGCAGGCAAGAAACTAAAAATCATTTTGAACACCAACGTTGACGGTTCCATCTACGTAGACAAGCGAGGAAATCGTATTGTCGATGAAGGCGCACGCCGTGACGTGATTCGAGATGCAGTTCTCGGTACTCCTGAACGATATGCTTATACAGTCGTAGACAACAACCAGTACAACTCTTATAACAGCGCAGTTCACGATGCAGTGGAACGCGGAATTGCGATTGACGAAGCTTGGACCGCCCCGACAATTAAAGAACTTGCCAAGAAAATGGGAGTTGACCCGGAAGGCCTTCAGAAGACTATCGATCGCTATAACAATGTCCTTATTAAGAATAAAGAAGACCCGGACTTCCATAAGGCTCCTCGGAATCTAACTAGAAAAATTGCTCAGGGCCCCTTCTGGGCTTGTTATACCGGAATGACGGTCCACCACACGATGGGCGGCCTCAATACCAACACCAAAGCGCAGGTTCTGGATGCCACAGGAACTCCGATTCCGCGTCTGTATGCTGCCGGTGAAATCACAGGAGGTATTCACGGTACCAACCGCGTGGGCGGTAATGCGCTTCTGGACGTATTCGTTTTCGGAAGAATTGCCGGAGAGAACGCAGCCAAAGAAAGCTCGCGCTAGCCGATCGGTTATATCCGATAACAACGAAATAACTTGAACTTTAATTAGGATCCGGCCTCTTTTTCCAGAGGCCGGCCTCCTGAAGATTCTTGAGAATTTAAGAAAGAGTTGTTTTGTTGAAAGCCGCTGCCCCACATAACCGCCAGAAGGCAACGCCATCATGACCCCTCAAACCATTAAGAGAAGATCAGTCTTAAAAGGAATCTTGGGTACCCTCTCCCTTCCTTCAACAGCCTTTGTTAAGTCAGCTGCAGCCGAGGAAACTTCATTAGACGAGTGGACCGGTTATTCAATATGCGATAACTGCAATCAGGTTCCGTCCTGTGGAATAAAATTCA
>URYO01000143.1 GCA_900552195.1 uncultured Sutterella sp.
AAGAGCGTCCTGAGACTGAAGCAGCGGCTCGCCTAAATAAACGGTCTTGCCGTCCGTACAGGGAGTTCCTGCAAAAATCACTTTGATTTCTTTTCCCGCAGAAAGAGAAGTCAAAATGCCGTTTACCGCTTTCAAAACCGCGGGTAACGCAATCGTTGTCTGAGACAAAATGAAATTCCTAAAAATATTCCGGAACCGTGTCCCAAGGCTTTCGCCTTGAGACACTGAACAGGAAGTCGGTTAACCAAAAGGAAAAAGCGACCGGCCGCGGGCAATCATGCCTGCCGCTCCGGTAAGCACCTCTCGCCTTTCCTCAACTGAAGGAACGGATACGAGAGACTCTGCCTCTTCCGTCGTGTTCTGCTCATAAGAAGCACCTGCTTGCGCAAATGCTTCCCGAGCTTTATCCAAACACTCAACAAAAAGCTTTTTGCTTCGGCACCAGACATGGGTCCGGCTGCCTTCGGCAAGCGCTTCTTCCAGTGCAGCGGAAGCAAGAGCAAATCGAGTTTGAGAACAGCTCCATGAACGTACCCGTTCATAAAGCGTCCTAGCCCGACACACAATCGCTTCCGTGACGTTGGCCGTCTCAAGCGCCCCGCAGATGAGATCGGTCTCATCGGCAAAACGCTCGGCCAACCCGTCAAGAAAAGCATCCTTTGAGCTTCGTTTGCCCGTACCGTGCGCGGCCAGAACAAACGCATCAAACTCAAAGCTGATCCGGCGCAGAACAAAATTCGTCGGAGGAAAAACGGCTTCTTTCGAACAACCCGGAGGAATGATGCCTTCGAGCCTCTGAGCAAGAATGTCTTCATAGGCCGGCGCAAAAACTTCATCGCGCCATCTGCAAAACTCTTTTCTCCAGACACTCAGGGCTCGTTCCGCAACGGCAGCATCCTGCCTTCGCATCACGAAACCGTTGAGATAAGGTTCTCCCATCTCCTGACACAAAGCCTTGGCTCGCGCTCTGAAGTCAAGAAAAGGTTTCAGCATCACGCCCGGAATAATCCTTCGGCGTTTCATAAACTCCGCGCCTTCCTCAATCGAGGTCTGCTCGGTTGTCGTCCCGCTCCAGACACTGATCTGAAAACAAATCAGCACCAGATCGGAATCTTCCGTTTTGCCTTCTTTCTTTTCGGTTGATAAACAACCGCTGTCTTGCCAAAAACCGCGGTTACCAAACAAATCAGCCATAGGGCCTCCTTAAATAAAAAAGAGAGCCCTTATGGCCCGTCATCCGAGGGCTTAAAGGCCCTCGAAAAACGATGGGTTGAGATGACCGAAATCATCTCTGGAGTAAAGAACGATCGGTCCGTTAGAAAACTGCGCTTAGGCAATGTGCTTGCCGATATCGCCGATTTCTAATTCGACCAATTTTTCGACCGCTAATGCGCCGGCATCTTCCAAACAGTCCGTCAGTGCGATTTTCATCGCCCGCCTCAATGCAGCTCGAGGCTCATTCTTCATCGCCGGAGATCGGTAGCTCAGAAGAAGCAAGTCTCTGAACCGCAGCAAGACTCGGGTCGAAATCGTTGCTTCCGCAACGGCTCCGTCCTCCGTCTGACGGCAGTAAGCCTGACGAACTCGGTCCGCCGCCCTCCTCAGACGCACGGAAAATTCTTTCCGCCATTCTTCAAAGGACATGCCTCGGACTTCAAGCTCCGGAGTTGTCGCTTCTAATAAAGAAACTTCAGCCTCCTCGCCCATGTAGTCCATGCGCATTTTCCAAAAGCGGTCGAGCACTGCCGGATCCTGACTAAAGCGTCCCACATAGCGTGAGCCGTAATCTTCCGTCAGTCCCCGCAGATTGTCAGTCATGACAATGCGGGTTCTCGGATGCGGATGAATCACTTCTCCGGTCTCCGGGATATAAAGCGGAGAACCTTCCAAGAGTTCATTGACCGACAGCCAAAGATCCGGCGGCGCTGCCGACATCTCATTAACAAGAAACACACAGCCGTGCCGCCAAGCCCGCGTGAGCGGACCGTCGGCAAAGCGCATGCTTTTATCCTTGTCAATGACGTAGCCGCCGATGAGATCCGTACGGTCCAAGCGGGCGCGCGCAGTAATCGAAATCACCGGCGCGTTCACTCGGGCACAGTACTGGTTCACAAAACTGGTTTTACCGGAACCGTGCGGGCCGCTGATAAACAGCGGCTCACCCGAACCGATTTCAAACCAGGCGCTCATGATCGACAAAGCGTCCTTCTCAAAAACATAGGAAGGATCCAAGCGAGGAATCAGGCACCGGAGTTCCGGTTCAATATCCTCTAATCGGTATCCTAAAAGCGATCCGTCCTGCATAAATCCGAAAGATTCCAGCGAAACGAATTCGTTTAATACCTGTGACATACAAAGCTCCATATAAAAAACGGAGCCTCGTACTCCCTGCGGGGGCACAAAGGCCCCGCAGGGTTAAGTAAAAAACGATGCACTCTATGTTTTTGTCAAACAAACCTGTGCACCGAGGCTTGTTTGGTTTTGAGCCATGAGGACGTCGTTCCAGTCTGAACCCGATTGCTCGGGCAGACGCACTTCGACCTCAATGTCGGGATGCCGCTGTTTGATTTCAGCGGCGCCCGCATAAGCCTCCCTTTGACCGATAAAGTTCTTGTCCGAGTCACCGAAAATGATGATTCTGCGGACCGACTTCGGCGGTACAAAGTTGCGGAAATTAAATGCGGCAACCACGGACCACACCGGAACCCCGAAAAGTTCCGACGCAGACAGTGCCGTCTCAATTCCCTCGGCTAATCCCAGCACGCCGGATTCGTCCGTTTCGGCCAGACGAACGGCGCACCCCGAGAGCTCTTTGCCGAGTACTTTCTTTACCGCCTTAACGGGAGCCTTTCGGCCCTTGTCCAGATAAGTGCGGTGAAGACTGACTCGGTCTCCTTCAGAGTTAACGATCTCGGCCACAAGTCCTTCATAGAAGGAGTGATCCCATGACCGTCCGTCCTCGGAAGGCTGCGCATAACGCAGACGATTCGAGGCACGGAGCGCCGCCGGAAAACACTTTTTCAAGCCTCGGCTTCGAAGATAGGCGTATGCACTATCTGTCTCGCCCAAGGCATGAGAAGCAGCCCATACTTCTTCTACCGGAGAAGACTGCTCTTGTGTTTTCGTGACTCTGTAGGTTTTCTCTTCGTGAATCGGAAGATTGAGAAAGCGGGCCATAAAACGCAGAGCGTCAACGTAACCGAAATTCTTGATTTTCATCAGAAGATCGACTCCGCTGTGGTAACCGCAGTGACGGCAGAAACTGTCGCCTTTCCCAAACTTGTCGGTATAAGAGAAACGGTCTACTCCCGCGCACCATGGACATTCCAGGTTCTTGGTTTTGAAGATCGTTTCATCCGCACCGGCGGACAGAAGAATACTTTTGTAGTGGCCTTGAGCACGAGAAAGAATGGTATTCACCGTGCTTTGGCTGATACGAAGTTTGTGGGTAGTAAGTTCCATCGGATGTTTCCTTTTAAAGAAAATTCGACGTCCCGCTCTGTCCCCGAATTTTGGCGAACACGGCGGTTCGCCAAAAAAAGAGAGATATTTGAAGGGTGGTAAATCCTTCTGGACAAGTTCCGAACAAGTCGGAATAACGTGTCTTGCCTTAATCCACGGGCTTATGAAGCAGCCACACATTCAACGCGCCACTATACGGAGATTTTTGTCTTTTCATATGGGCGTTTACCACTAATTTTCTTTATTTTCCATCCCCTCTTTCCGCTAAAAATCCCCTTTCTTTGACAATTTTCGATTATTTAATTT
>URYO01000144.1 GCA_900552195.1 uncultured Sutterella sp.
ACATAGTCTTTGGCATATCCCCAGTCGCGGCGTGCGTCCAGATTGCCCAGATACAGTTTGTCCTGGAATAAAAAGCGCAGCCTACTAAAGCACACTGCGCTCGAAAATAGATCTCTCCGAATAGCTATTGGGCCAACTTTAAGGTTTGTCCGACCTTGAGATTGTTATTACGAATGCCGTTTAGCTTTTTCAGCTGATTGACAGACATATTCGCCGCCGAAGCAATAGAGAAAAGTGTGTCGCCTTTTCTGACCTTGTAGGTTTTCTTCTTGGCCAACGGGCGCTTGCTGACTTGTTTCTGTACTTTTGCAGGAACCTCCTCTAACACGACATGACGTTTCGTCGGGGTACCGGAGGCATTAATGGTTAAACGCTGGCCGACTGCGATGTTATTGCCGGAAATATTGTTGGCATTTCTCAAAGCCGCAGCCGTGATGCCGTAGCGATTTGCGATGCTGTAGAGGGTATCGCCCTTACGCACGACATAGAACTTAGTGGAGGCTACCGGGGTGTCAGGTGTGCTCCTTGTTGTAGAGGGGCGGGAGGTTGTTGTCTGACGAGTAACGATCGGGACATTGACGCGAAGGGTTTGACCGACGCGCAGACGCTGCGAACGCAGGTTGTTGCTCTTCATGATCGTTGCCGGGGAAACGCCCAAACGGCGTGCCACACTTCTCATGTTGTCGCCGCGGCGGACGCGGTAGGTGACGCGGCGGTAGTCCTGCGCTAACGCGAAAGAAGCATCAATGGTGTCGGAAGCGATGTCTTCAGCATTTCCTAGTCCGCTGGCCTTACTGACGAGGACCAGGGAACCTGCTTTGATCCGTCTTCCGGCCGGGATCTGATTGGCTTCGCGCAGCTCGGCTTCTGTCATATGTGCCTTACGAGCGATAGAGGCCACAGTATCTTCGGGTTTCACTCGATAAGTGGTCCAGCTGGAAAGCGGCTTGCCGCTGGTGCGGTAGGCAACCAAGTTTTCAATAAATTGGTCGAGTTTATCCGTCGGCATCAGCATCGAGTGATTGTGGGAAGCCACAATAACGGGACGATTGAAAGAAGGATTCAGAGTGCTGAATTCTTCATGGCTCATGCCGGCAAGGTTCGCGGCACGTTTAACGTCAATATCCTGGTCTTTGAAGATTTGAACGAAGAAGGGTTCGTTATAAATCGTCGGAAGTTTGATGCCGTAATCGTTCGGATTCTGAACGATGTTTTTGATCGCCTGAAGTTTAGGGTAGTAATTGCGGGTTTCGGCCGGCATCCTAAGCGACATATAGTCTGTCGGAAGTCCTAAGGACTGATTTCGTTTAATCGCACGGCGAACGTTGCCTTCTCCCCAGTTATATGCGGCAAAAGCAAGAGGCCAGTCGTTGAATTCATCGTGCAGCCTCTGCAGATAGGTCAGAGCGGCCGACGTGCTCTGCAGAACGTCATAGCGTTCGTCCTTCCACATGGTCTGATCAAGTTCGTAGTGTTTTCCGGTGGCCGGCATGAATTGCCAAAGGCCCGCAGCTTTTACTCGCGACTTTGCGTTCGTGACAAAAGCACTTTCTACGAAGGGCAGAAGCGCAATTTCAGTCGGCATTCCGCGTGCGGTGACTTCTTCAATGATGTGGTACAGGTACTTCTGAGAGCGATTGGCCATGCGCTGTAAGTAATCCGGCCGTTTGGAGTACTTAGCTAGGTTTTCGTCAACGACGGAGTTCTCCATGTTCGGAATCTTGAAACCGTCTCTTACACGTGTCCAAACCGTATAGATTTCGTCGTCATCGGCGCCGGGCGTCACGATTTCTTCAATTTCACTCTCCGGAGGTTCGGAAGCGTAAGAGTGCAGCGGAAGCGCTAAAACCAAAGACAAAGCCAAGGTACGGAGAGCGGTTTTCAGAAACATCGGAGTGGTGCTCAGAAGTCAGGATAAAGATACAATTATCAGGCACTTTAATGGAAAATCGTTCCGGATCGATTTGATTGTGTTTCAATTGTCATCGTCCGAAACGTCAGTCATTTATGGCCGAAACAATAACGCTCGAAAAATTTTACTCTTCATCGCTGGGTCAATATGCCCTTCGGTGGGAGCAGAACCAATACGACAAATTGGTATCCGATTGTTTCGGATATAACGCGGTGCAGTTGGGTGCTACCGGAATCGATTTTTTAAAGAACAATCGGATCGGGCTCAAAGTCGCTGCGGAACCGACTTTGCGGCCACTGACTCAGCTCTTGGAAACGGATGATCGCGTTCCTGTGCAAATGCTTTTTGAGGCCATGCCGTTTGAGAGCGAAAGCATCGATTTGGCCGTTATGCCGCACGCTTTGGAAGTCTCCGAGGATCCACATGCCTTATTGAGAGAGGTTTATCGAATATTGATTCCGGGAGGCCGAATTATCCTGACCGGATTTAATCTGATGAGCCTATGGGGACTGCGTTTTAAAATGCAGCGTTTCGGCGCAAAGACTTTCCTGCCAGGTAAGCAGTTTATGTCGGTTTTCCAGATTCGAGATTGGCTGCACTTGCTCTCATTCCATGTCGATCGAGGCGCTTTCGGGTGTTACGGCCTTACATTTTCTTCTCCGCAGAGCCGAGAAGACTCATGGATTGAGAAGGCGGGCGATCGCTGGTGGCCGCAATGCGGTGCAATTTTTGCGATCAGTGCTACTAAAGAAGTGGCCGGCTGCAAGCTGGTTGGAAGAGCTCTCAACAAGAAGTTTTTCTTCTTGGGGCGCCAGCCGGCTCCGAAGAGCGAATGAAGACTGAACGCATTCAACGTAACAAAGATATATCGATGAAAGAAGTAGAAATTTGGACCGACGGCGCCAGTAAGGGCAATCCCGGTCCCGGGGGCTGGGGCGCATGGATGAAATACAAGGGTCATGTGCTTGAGCTTTGCGGCGGCGCACTAAGTACAACGAATAATCAAATGGAACTCACTGCTCCGACTGAAGCCTTGTGCCGCTTAAAAGAACCTTGCAAAGTTACGCTCCACACGGACAGCAAGTACGTTCAGCAGGGAATGACCGCATGGATATACGGCTGGATCAAAAAAGGCTGGAAGACAGCCGACGGCTCTCCCGTGAAGAACTCAGATCTTTGGAAAAAGCTGTACGAAGCTGCAAAGCCGCACGATATCGAATGGGTCTGGGTCAAGGGACACGACGGAATCGAGGGTAATGAACGCGCGGATTTCCTTGCAAATCTGGGTGTAGAAAAGACACTGGAGCAGAGTAAGAAAAAGAATTAAAAATCGTGTAGAATCTCGCTTCACTGGAGCGCACGGTTAGCTCAGGGGTAGAGCACTGCCTTCACACGGCAGGGGTCACTGGTTCGAAACCAGTATCGTGCACCAAACCATATTTCAAGTAGCCGCAAGTCATCCTTTATTTCAGGGTTTGCGGCTTTGGCATTCTGACTAAAAAGCAGCAGATTTTGACAGATGTAAATGCAGGAGTGAAGTATGGAAGAGTCAACACTGCAATCTCTAGTGACTTAACCCGCCTGTTTTTCTCCTAGTTTTGCCTGCGACTAGTCGGCCAGTTATCCGCTGTGTTCCTCCCTAGTACACATTACTAACTTCATTTTGTTCCAGGGTTGAGAATGTTCTTTGGATTGAACGTAAACGGTTACACCGTGAAAATCAATTTCTGGTTTCTTCCTCCTACGAAAAATTCCGGCGAGAGTGTTGAACTCGCCGGAACTGTTAGGGGAAGAA
>URYO01000145.1 GCA_900552195.1 uncultured Sutterella sp.
AAAGATTTGTTGGCTTTGAGTCCTGAGGATCGCAGTCATGAAGGTCTGTTTTTGTCTTTCCAATACGCTCGCTGCCGTTCGGATCCAATTCGTACATATTCTTCAGGCCGCTCTTTTCAACGGTGAAGTCGACGAAAGCGGGAAGCGGCATTTCGTCTTTTGCAACACGCAGTGTGTCGATGATCTCCTTGAAAGCGGCAAATTTATTGGCCGCCGCTCCACGGATGTACTGCATAGATTCAAATAAGGAAATGCCGTTCGTCGTCGCAAAATCCACAAGGTTTTCAATGGACTTTGCGCCGATTCCGCGGGCCGGTACGTTAACGACTCTTAAGAATGCAGAATCGTCTGAAGGGTTCTCGGCCAAGCGCATGTAAGCCATAGCGTTCTTAATTTCAGCACGATCGAAGAATCGTAGACCGCCGTAAACCATGAACGGAATACCGCGTCTTGTCAGTTCCGTTTCAAACAAACGAGACTGCGCGTTGGAGCGATAAAGAATGGCGATATCTTCAGGAGAGACGCCTTTGTCGATGTATTCCTGAATCGTGGAACAAACAAAGCGGGCTTCATCAAAGTCATTGTCCGAACGGTTGGCTCTGATCTTCTCGCCTTTGCCAGCATCCGTCCACAAGTTCTTGCCCATGCGCTCAGAGTTGTTGGAAATCAAAGCGTTAGCAGCATCAAGAATGTTGCCTTGAGAACGATAGTTTTGTTCAAGTCGGATCGGTTCTCCGATTCTGAACTCTTGAACAAAGGACATCATATTGCCGACGTTGGCGCCGCGGAAAGCATAAATCGACTGGTCATCGTCGCCGACCGCAAAGACCGCGTTCGGCGGATTTTTTTCTCCCAAGCCGGCCAAAAGCTTCAGCCATTCATACTGGAGAACGTTGGTGTCCTGAAACTCGTCTACTAAGATAAAACGGAAACGTTCCTGGTAATGATGACGAATCATTTCGTTACGGCTCAAAAGCTCATAGGCTCTTAAGAGCAGTTCCGCAAAGTCGCAGGCTCCTTCTCTCTGAAGCACTGCTTCGTACATGGCATAAATCTGAATATATGCCTTGTCTGTAGAGAACTTTGAATAGACCTCAGAGGCGCGCTTGCCTTCTTCCTTGCAGCGGTTGATGAAGTTTTGTACCTCACGAGGCTTGAACTCTTCCGTATCAATGCCGTTTGCCTTCATCACGCGTTTGATCACACCGAGCTGGTCGCTCATATCCAAAATGGCAAACGTCGACGGAAGGCCGGCTTCCTGATGATGCAGACGCAGCAAACGGTTGCATAAGCCATGGAAAGTACCGACCCACATAGCACGCGGGTTGATCGGAATCATGTTCTGCAGGCGAGCCAGCATTTCTTTGGCAGCCTTATTCGTAAAGGTCACCGCAAGAATCTCGCTCGGATGAGCCATATTCTGTTGAAGCAGGTAGGCAATGCGGCTTGTTAAGACACGCGTCTTCCCCGAGCCGGCGCCGTCACTGCCTGGGCTTGTTGCTTATTAAGCGATTCAGTAATGGATTGCATTCTTTTCTTCTCATCCAAAGGAGTGAGAAGTCTAGCAAACGCATCTGCACGTTGCAGGCACAGTGACGAACGCTTACTTCTTGGATATGCCGATTGCTAGGCTGTTTCCTCCCCAACTGGCAACTCTTCCAAAAGATTGCAGAAAGTGAATTCCTAAAATTTTATTGATACTTATTAGAAAAAATTGAGGCAACGAAAAAAAAGCTTTTCGCTGACTTTTCCTTTCAGCCGAAAGGTTGTTAGAGACAAATTGCAGAATTATTTTTGTTTTATATATTCAATAAGTTGAACACAAAAAATACATAAACAAAGAAAAACGGAAATTTCATTTTCAAAATCTGCAACCAGCCCTTACCTAAGTCCGAGGCTCAATAGCACCGCTAGCGGTGTTTTTAGTTTTGTTACCGAATTTTAAGATTTTCTCAATGGTTCACGACTTAAGAGCCATCTGCTTAAACCTTAAAACTTGGAGAATTTAAATGAGCGTATCAAGAAGATTTTTCCTCAAAAGCGGTGCGTTACTTTCCTCTCTTCCGCTCGCTGCAACTGCAGCACATGCTGCGGATCCTGCCGCAACTGCTTCCAGACAGGTTGGTCCGGTTCCTGTTAGAACAACTCCGGTTTCCGACTACATCGTTGACGGCTTCAAAGTAAATCCTTCTGCTCCGATTGTGTTAAAGGGCCGTAGAGATTTAACCCTCGACGTCTATCGTAAAGTTGTTTGGAACCATACCCCTGTTTCTGTCGACCCTGCTGCCCTCAAACAAATTGATGCTTGGCGTAAAGAATTCTTGGACTTTTTGGCAGTCCACCCTGAATTGAACGTTTACGGCGTCAACATCAAACCGGGCGATGCCCACAAACAGCGCTTGACCGAGGAAGAGTTAAAACAAAATCTTTCTCAAGGCCTCAACACCGGTATCTCTTTCGGTGAACCTCTTCCAAACCGTGTTGTTCGCGGCATCATTCTTGCACGTACATCAGGCATGCTCGGAGGCAACTCCGCTTCTTCCGCCGCGCTCACCAGTCATATCATAGGCATGTTAGGCCGTAAGGAGCTCCCCGTTGTACCTCGCGAAGGCCAGGGCGGTGCAGGCGAAGTTTGTCCGTTAGGAACCTTGTTTGATAACATTCCGAGAGAAATTCATCTTGGTTTGAAAGAACCGATGACAATCATCAACGGCCATCCTACTGCCACGGCTCTTTGCGTGGACCTTGCGCTGCGAAGCGACGGTATCATCAAATTAACGGAACAAGTTCTTGCTCTGGCCATTGACGGTCTTACCGCCCCGAGTGAACACTTCGGAGTACAGCTGGAAGCCTGCTGGGACGACCCCGACGAACAGAAAGCTCTGCAGAACATTCGTGCATACCTTAAAGATGCACCGGTACCTCGCCGCCAGAACGTTCAGGCAAGAGTGACGGTTCGTGATATTCCTCTCATCCTCGCCGCTGCATACAAAGCTCAACGTAACCTCAAACAAATTGCTCAGACGGTACTGCAGAGCTCCCACGATAATCCTCTCTGGATTCCGAAAGATCAGGCCGCTAAAGTCGGTGCTGAACCCTATGTTTGTTCAAACGGCAGCTACCACAGCCAAATCGCTATGAATGCCCCGGACGAAATCGCCAGAAACTACGCTGACTTGGCAACGGTTCTGTACTCTCTCGTTCAGTGCTACTACTCCGACCCTGTCGCTATGCCGGGACTCGACAACCTCATCTACGGCAACATGCAGATGAACGCTTCCGATTGGCAGGATGAAACAAGAATGCTCGGACAGCCTTCTCTTCTTCCGCCGCCCCAATTCGGCCAAAATGACCTTTGCTCTCCGTACATGCGTGCCTGGAACAAGGTCGACCGTTTGGAAAAAGTTCTTGCAGCTTTGGATGCCCAGGTTGTCTGCATGGCAAGTGAAAGTATCTTCATCCGCGGCGATCTCAAGACTTCTCCGGCTTTGCAGCCGATGCTTGACATCATCCGTAAGTTCAATCCTCCGATTGATGTTGCAAAGGGCGACAGAAGAACAATCGCAACGGAACTGGACGGTCTTTATAACTTCATGGCGGACAGCGCTATGGCTTATTCTTCCTTGGATCCGGAAAAGAGACCGGCACTCGTTCTGCAGACGATTAAGTTCTAACTTTTAGTTTCGTCTTTCAAACTTTCAT
>URYO01000146.1 GCA_900552195.1 uncultured Sutterella sp.
ACTTACGCAGGTTGGCATCAAAGGTTGTTCCCGGGTCTGTATGGCGGTCGGCTTTGGGCTTCCTCCAACGCGTTGGCATCCCGGTTGTTTCCCAGGTTACGCAGTTAGGCGACCGTCCTAACCTTGAGCGCTTGCTCGGAGCCATTAAGGTTCAGATCGAAGCGTTCCAAGAAGGCAGAGTTGACGTCGTCTACATTGCCTACTCTCGCTTTATCAATGCGATGAAGCAAGAGCCGGTTATTGAACAGCTTCTTCCGCTCCCGAAATCTGCGGTTGAGACGGACAAGCACGAGAATTCTTGGGACTACATCTACGAACCTAGCGCAGATGAAGTTTTGAAAGTTCTCCTTAAGCGTTACGTTGAGGCTCTGATTTATCAGGCTGTTGCCGAAAACATGGCCAGCGAGCAGAGTGCTCGAATGGTCGCCATGAAGGCCGCTTCTGATAACGCTAAGAAGCTTATCGACGATCTGGAACTGGTTTACAACAAGACACGTCAGGCCGGCATTACCAAGGAAATTACCGAAATCGTCGGTGGTGCTGCTGCAGTGTCTTAATTGAAAAGATATCGAATCGAGGAATACCTATGAGTATCGGAAAGATCGTACAGGTCATCGGCGCGGTGGTGGACATCGAGTTCCCTCGCGACGAAATGCCCAAAGTTTACGACGCACTCGTTCTTGAAAAGGACGAAAACAACAAGCTGGCTGAAGAAGGCCTGACCTTTGAAGTGCAGCAACAGCTTGGAGACGGCGTAGTAAGAACCATTGCTATGGGTTCTTCTGAAGGTCTCCAGCGCGGTATGGCCGTTAAGGCTCTCGGACACGGCATTATGGTTCCGGTTGGTCCGAAGACCCTCGGCCGAATCATGGACGTTTTGGGACGTCCGGTTGACGAAGCCGGCGAAATCGGTGAAGAAAAACGTATGCCGATTCACCGTGCCGCTCCGAAGTTCGACGAACTGAGCCCGTCCGTTGACCTGCTTGAAACCGGCATTAAGGTTATTGACCTTGTTTGCCCGTTCGCTAAAGGCGGTAAGGTCGGTCTGTTCGGCGGTGCCGGTGTGGGTAAAACCGTTAACATGATGGAGCTCATCAACAACATCGCTAAGGCTTACGGCGGTTACTCCGTGTTTGCCGGTGTTGGTGAACGTACTCGTGAAGGTAACGACTTCTACCACGAAATGGGCGAATCCAAGGTTCTGGACAAAGTGGCCATGGTTTTCGGTCAGATGAACGAACCTCCCGGAAACCGTCTCCGCGTTGCGTTGACCGGTTTGACAATGGCTGAAGCATTCCGTGACGAAGGTCGCGACATTCTTCTGTTCATTGACAACATTTACCGTTTCACACTGGCCGGTACCGAAGTGTCCGCTTTGTTAGGCCGTATGCCCTCCGCTGTGGGCTATCAGCCGACACTGGCTGAAGAAATGGGTAAGCTCCAGGAACGTATTGCTTCTACGAAGGTCGGTTCCATTACCTCCATTCAGGCCGTTTACGTTCCTGCTGACGACTTGACTGACCCGTCTCCGGCTACAACATTCGGCCACTTGGACGCCACAGTTGTGTTGTCTCGTGATATTGCAGCTCTCGGTATTTATCCGGCTGTTGACCCGCTTGACTCCACTTCGCGTCAGATTGACCCGCACATCATCGGTGAAGAGCACTACTCTGTCACACGTCGTGTTCAGGCCACTCTGCAGCGTTACAAAGAACTCCGCGACATTATCGCGATTCTGGGTATGGACGAACTCTCTCCGGAAGACAAGCTCGCTGTTACCAGAGCTCGTAAGATCCAGAGATTCCTTTCTCAGCCCTTCCACGTTGCTGAAGTCTTTACCGGTCAGCCCGGTAAGTATGTTCCGATGAAGGAAACGATTCGCGGCTTCAAGATGATTGTTGACGGCGAATGCGACAAACTGCCGGAACAGGCTTTCTACATGGTAGGCACGATTGACGAAGCTTTCGAAAAGGCTAAGACAATCAAGTAATCCTAGGTGAGGGATCTTCCCTCACCGGCTACCTGGAGAATTAAATGGAAAAAACCTTAAAAGTCGACGTTGTTAATGCTGAGGAAAGCCTTTTTAGCGGCAACGCCGAGTTTGTAGCTCTGCCCGGTATCGAAGGCGAGCTCGGTATTCTGCCAGGCCATACTCCCCTGATTACGCTGATTCGTCCGGGTCTTGTTCGTATTCGCAAGAGTGCACAGGACGAGGAAGAAATTTTCGTAGCCGGCGGAGTTCTCGAAATCCAGCCCTTCCACGTGATCGTCTTAGCTGACGTAGCGATCAGAAGCAAGGATCTCGACGAAGCGAAAGCAAAAGAAGCTATGGAAAAAGCAAAGGCGGCTGCAAAGACTGCTGCCAGCGAAATCGAACTGGCGAAGGTCGAAGCCGAAATCGGTATGCTTGCCGAACAGCTCCGCATCCTTCAGAGAATCAAACACTAATACTTGTATTAGTTCTCTTAAACTCCGATCTTCTCATGGAAGTTTCGGAGTTTTTTCTTTTCTGCTTAGACTAAAATACCAAAGATATACTCAATACATGGAGAATCCAGTGATTTTAGTTTCTACCGATGGTTCCGAGCTTTCTGAAAAGGCAATCGTGACCGCAGCCAAGCTGGCAAAAAATCTCAATACTTGTGTTCTGGGCATAACCGTCGTCAAAGCTAAAGGTTCAGAGACCGCTGCAAGAACTTTGGATGATGTTAAAGATGCTTGTCAGAGAGTCGGAGTTCCGTGCGAAGTCTCGGAAGTTGTCGGAACTTCCATCCCTGACGCCATTCTCAAAGTCGCTCAGGAAAGAGACGTACGCTTTATTGTCATGGCTAGCCGCGGGTTGGGCACGCTCGGCTCTCTCTTTATCGGCAGTTCAACTCAGCAGGTCCTCGCCAAGGCCGACAGACCGGTCCTTGTGGTACGTTAAAAAAAGAACATTTGTTAAAGCGTCTTTCGGGACGCTTTTTTTATAAGGGCTCTTTCAGGATTTGTAATTACAATCCGAATCTGTTAAATCGTAATTTTTGCAACGGCTATGAAACTTCAAAACGATACTTTTCTTCGGGCGCTCTGTAAGTTACCCACAGACTACACACCGATTTGGCTTATGAGACAAGCCGGAAGATACCTTCCCGAGTACCGCCAGACTCGCTCTGAGGCAGGAAGTTTCATGGGACTGGCAACTAATCCTCATTACGCTTGTGAAGTGACCCTTCAGCCCGTGGACAGATACCCGCTGGATGCCGCAATTCTCTTTTCGGACATTCTGACGATCCCCGATGCAATGGGCTTGGGCTTATCTTTCGTTGCCGGTGAAGGTCCTAAGTTTGCAAAACCGGTTCAGGACGAAGCAGCCGTTAAAGCTCTTTATGTTCCTGATCCTTCCGACAAACTGAAATATGTGACGGATGCCGTATGCGAAATTAAGCGCGCATTGAACAACCGCATTCCCTTGATCGGTTTTTCCGGCAGTCCCTTTACACTTGCCTGCTATATGGTTGAAGGAGGCAGCTCTTCCAATTACCGCAAAGTAAAGGAAATGATGTATCGCCGTCCTGACCTTTTCAATGAGATTCTTGAAAAGAATACGGACGCTGTGATTGCTTATTTGAATGCACAGATTGAAAGCGGTGTGGATGCTGTAATGGTTTTCGACACATGGGGAGGCACACTGTCTCACGAGGCTTATCTTAAGTTCTC